>CALMJT010000174.1 GCA_937864365.1 uncultured Alteromonadales bacterium
TTTCAATTTCTGCCCTCTGATTAAATCAAGGATGAGTTAATCAGAGGTTCCTTTAGAAACTTCCTAAGTGTGAATACACTGTGAGTATAAATATGCTCTGAGCAGTCATTATCGCTGATTGCTTTCGCACAAATTTCAACCAGGTTGTAGCTGAACAAAAGGATTAATTAACCAGCCCAGTAGGCCCGTAAATTTCAACGGCGCATCTACCACGGCTAAACACAGGCAGTCGGCATCCGCTGTTGCGTTGGGTGTATGAACGTCACCGGGCTTTCTGTGTAAGAAATCACCCGCGCTGTAGATGCCGTCTTGATCTGAAAATGCTCCTCGCAGTACCACCGTATACTCGTTACCTTTGTGGTTGTGCTCCAGCACACGACCACCGGCGCCAATCTTAATAAGCGAAACCTCGCAGCGATTTTGTCCGGTTTTGAGATGAGCGATTTGCATGGCAGGCGCCACACGACGCCATTTTAAAAATCGAGGCTTCACAATTAACTTGGCCAAGTTTGCAGGCAGATCGCGTCTAATTTTACTGGCAACGGCAATGGGTATTTCACTGGCTTGAGCTTCTGATACAGTCGCCGGATTTTCAATACCATCGACACGCGCCATTACAGAATCAAAAAGCTGATCTAAAGGCCGCAACATCGAGGGAGTTGCTCGTAGGTTAACGTTTTCGGGTTGATAACTGCTGTGCTCAAGTTCTTCTAAGAGAATGCCGCCGAGTTGGTTAAAGCGATTGACCTGTTCGCTACAGCTTTCGCAATAGTGCAAATGCGCCGAAACGCTTAAGGCCACCGCCGAATCGATGGAACCCGCGCTGTATTCAAGCAGCAAGTTAATGTCTGGGTGGTGGCGAATCATTGGTCAACCTCGTTACTTCTGTTTGCAACTATCAACTGCAATTTCTTTAAACCCAATCTCACACGTGATTTCACGGTTCCCAGGGGAAGGTCCATTTCTTCCGCTGCTTCTAGATGCGTTTTGCCTTCCATAAACACCTTACGAATGACTTGAATTTGATCTTTTGGCAAAACTTGCCAAGCTTTGGCGATCAGGTCTTTATCGCGAGCTTTTTGTAGGTGAGTAACGGGTGTGTGTTCCTCTTCATCGGCCCAAAGATCATCAATTTCCAGCGGCTGCGCGATATGTCGATTTGATCTTCTCAGCAAATCAATTCGACAGTTTCTGGCAAGGGTAAAAACCCAAGTGCTGGCGGAGGCTTTTTTAGGGTCGAAGGTGTTGGCTTTTTGCCAAACCTTGATCATAACTTCTTGAGCCAGCTCATCGGGCAGGCTTGAAGATTGATCGGGCACAGGTTTAGACAGGCAATAACCCCTGATCAGCGGAACATAGTGATTGAAGAATCGCTCGAAGGCCTTTCTGTCCTTCTGGGCGATAAGCAGCAGCGTTTGGCTCCAAGTATCGTCTCGCAAGGTGTTTTGCGATCCGCTTGTTGGTGGGTCGATTCTATCGGTCACTTTAGCTTTAATTTTAGGTAGGTCATTGCCTGAAGCTAGCACGAAAACTCTCTCTTTTCATGAAAAACCGTCATTGTCAGCACAACTCAAACACAAACGAGCCAGTTAGGAGTTGTATCGAACCTTTTTACGCAGAGAGATTGTTAATGGATGACCCATTGTTAACGATTGTTTGAACTAAACTGACGGTATGGCCGTTCCACTAATGTGGACGATCCAGTTTCACTTTCCTGTGTGGGAATATTGGCCCTGTGTGGGAATGGCGTCGATCACTCGGTGAGCTTAGGCATTATCTTCACCTGAAAAGCTTTTTAGTGTGTGGGTGGTGTGTAACGACTAAGAACTCGAAGTGGCTAAGAATTCGAAGTGGCTAAGAATTCGAAGTGGCTAAGAACTCGAAGCGATAAAGCATTGGTTTGATTGTGATGGTTTGATTGATCTAATGATCGCGATACCGCGTACAGATCTTATATATCAATTTCCAAGGTGCGCAGACCAGAGAGGAACTATGAATACGGCGCTCGACATCAATCAGTTAGCCAGCAAACCCGCGATGCAGAGATTTTTATCGGCTTACTCTGAGTTCGATGCCAGGCTTATTCAAAATCTACCGCACATCTACCACGAGAACGCCGTGTTCATTGACCCAGTACACAGAGTAGAAGGTATTGGTGGTATTGAAAGCTACTTTTCCAAGCTCTTACCATCGTTAAATTATTGTCGATTCATTTTTGAAGACATCGCCGAAACCGATGACATTGTGTTCGTGAGTTGGGTCATGGAATTCAGCCACCAAAAGTTAGCACGAGGCGAAGAGATATCCGTTAAAGGTACTTCTAGGTTAGTTTTCAATAACGAAAAAATTATTTCGCACATTGACTACTACGACATGGGGGCGATGCTGTACGAACACGTTCCTGTTTTAGGGCGCGTGGTTATTTGGCTGCGTAAACGTTTGGGGTAAATGTGTGATGTTCAGTAAATCGGCATACCCTCTCACCGAAAAAACCGTGTGGATTACCGGAGCTTCGTCAGGAATAGGACTGCAATTAAGTAGAGATTTAGCATCGAAGAACAATTTAATTATTGCCAGCGGTCGCAATACTTCTGCATTAGAGCAGTTGCAGCAGCAGTTTCCTAACAACATTGTTGTTTTGAGCTTTGATTTATCCAACGACGCTCACTGGGCATCATTGCCATCGCGTTTTCGTGACTTTACGGACACCCTTGACGGAGTTATCGCCGCCGCTGGTATTTGCGAATATTTGGACGATCCTTTAACAGGGCAAGCTATTTACCGTCGCGTATTTGAAGTGAATTTTTTCGCGATGATCAGGACTTTATCAATTGCTGTGCCGTTGTTAAAAAAGTCCGAATCCAAGGCGTTTTTTGCCGGTGTTAGCTCAATGGCTGCACAGGCGCCATTTACCCGAACACAAGCTTACGGTGCATCCAAGGCCGCGTGCGAATATTGGTTGGGGTGTCAGCGTATCGATCTTGAGCCTCAAGGTATTCATGTGATCACAATTTCTCCGGGTTTTGTAGATACGCCCTTGACTCGACAGAATGATTTTCCCATGCCGACGTTAATTTCTGTAGAAGAGGCATCAGACATTATTTGTACCGGTATTGCCCAAAATAGAAAATCAATTGTGTTTCCCAAAAGATTATTGTGGATGCTACGTATTTATCGCTGGTTTCCAGGCTTATGGTTTGGTCCTATTGCGCGAAAAATGCGAAGAGCCCAAGATATTTAACGAATTTTTTGCAGAAAAGTAATTTGCTTCAAAAAACAACTCTGATTAATTCAGAGATTCTAAGGGGATTTGCTTGTAAAAAACCCTGTTGTACCTGTGAGAGAGTTAGAATTTATTGTAATTGTTATTTGGTAGCACCGCTTAATTTTTAGCACCACTTAATTTTCAGCACCACTTAATAAGCTAGATACTATTGCGTTTTTTGCGCGTTCATTCCTATTAAATATCGGCAATTAAAAAATTATTATGACCGGAACCATTTTAGACCGTGTAATTAAGCCTCGAATAGCGATAGTGGGTTCAGGTATAGCAGGATTATCGTGCGGATATTATTTGCACAAACATTTTGATGTGCATATTTTTGAAGCTGACTCGCGTATTGGTGGTCACACTGCGACTATAGATTTCGAGCTAGACGGTAAGCATTATGCAATAGATACTGGCTTTATTGTTTTTAACGATTGGACTTATCCGCTATTTATGCAACTGCTTGACGAGATCGGCGTCCAATATCAACCTTCAAGTATGGGCTTTAGTGTCACGTGCGAAACCACAGGGCTGGAATACAGTGGTGGTAGCTTAAGTACCTTGTTTGCCCAGCGCAGTAATTTATTAAATCCAAAACATTGGAAAATGTTGGCGGATATTGTTCGTTTTAATAAAACTATTTTGGCCGATTTAGCATTGAATAAACTCGATGCTAAACAAAGTCTCGGTGAATATCTTGATCGCAAACGTTTTGCGAGCCGATTTTTGAGTCATTATTTAATTCCCATGGTCAGTGCCATCTGGTCGAAATCAACCCAGGCAAGCCTAGATATGCCGGTGCTTTTTTTCGCCGAGTTTTTTAAAAATCACGGATTGTTGAGCGTTAAAAATAGACCTCAGTGGTATGTTGTTAGCGGTGGATCAAAGAGCTACATTAAGCCGTTAACGCAGTTTTTTGCCGATAAAATCTACACCAATACCAAGGTTACCGATGTTAAAAGACTTGCAGACGGTGTTGAGTTTGTTGTCAACGACGAAAAACAACATTTCGATTACATAGTGTTTGCCAGTCACAGTGATCAAACATTAGCGGCGCTAACAGACGCCTCTACCTTAGAAACCGAATTACTCGGCAACATTCCTTACCAAGTAAATGATGTAGTCTTGCATTGGGATGAGTCGCTGTTGCCGGAGAATAAATCAACTTGGTCGAGTTGGAATTATCGTCTTGTCAAAACAAATAACCAGACAAGATTCGAACAAGACAAAGCCGTGCTGACTTATCACATGAATACGCTTCAGAATATTCAAAGTGAGCGGAATTTTTGCGTAACCTTAAATCATACCGATGCGATAAATCCCGATAAAATTATTGGTCGCTATCAGTACAGTCATCCAACTTTTGGCAAAAAAGCTTTAGTAACCCAACAATCTTGGCAGGACATTAATACTGATCGAACTTGGTTTTGCGGTGCTTGGTGGCGAAATGGCTTTCACGAAGATGCCGTCTACAGTGCTAAACGTGTAGCTGATGCTTTATTGCAGAAAGTACAGGTTGCTACGTGTCACATAAACACGGAATCCACTAACCAATAATTAACGAGAAATTAAACATTTAATGGAATTTCAGTCGGCCATTTATTGCGGAAAGGTGAGTCATCGCCGCTTTGCCCCAAAACATCATTCCTTCGGTTATGATGTGTTTATGTTTTATTTGGATTTAGATGAATTAATTGATTTAAGCCAAACCAGTCGATTATTTTCGACAGATAAAAAACGCGGTTTCGGACGCTGGTTCTGGCGGTGGCGTCGTGAAGATTATTTTTTAAATAACACCAGTAACTTGAAAAACGAAATTTACCAATGGTTGGCCGATCGGGGAATAAAAAATCTTTCCGGGCCCATTCGAATGTTGGCAAATGTTCGATGTTTTAATTTTATCATTAATCCTATAGTTTGCTATTTTATTTTTGATGAAAATAATTCGGTACCAAAATACGTTATTGCAGAAGTTACCAATACTCCATGGCGCGAACGTACCCAGTATTTGTTAACCTGTGATGAAAGCGGAAATCTCAAAGATTTTGAATTTGAAAAAAAGCTTCATGTGTCACCTTTTCATGGTATGAATATGTTCTACCGTTGGTGCAGTATTTCACCCGGTGATAATGTTCATATTAATATCGAAAACGTGGTGAATAATCGCGGTAGTGAAGACGTCATTTTCGATGCCACCATAAATTTAAGACGTATTCCTTTTACTGCGCAAAATTTGCAAAGAACGTTTTTTCAGTTTCCGATAATGACATTCAAAGCGCTGTTTGGCATCTATTGGCAAGCATTAAAAATATTTGTTAAAAAAATACCTGTCCAACCTCATCCCAAAAACTTGAAAGCGAGGCCTTGATGAGAGCCATTAGTATTGATGAAACCCGTGTGGTCAATAAAAAAGATATTTTATTTTTAGATAATCTAGCACGTTCAACTATTTTCAAAATATTTAAACGTATTCGGGTTGGGCATTTAATTCTTACCGAAGGCGACAGAACCTACACCTTTGGTCAGCCTAGGCAAGACGCAGAGATAGTTGCCAAAATATCGGTTAATCACGGATGGGCATATCGTCAGGCCTTATTTCGTGGCTCGGTAGGTTCAGGTGAGGCGTACATGCTTGAGGGTTGGAGTTCACCCGATCCTCTCAATGTTGTGCGTCTAATGGTTCGCAATCAACACATGCGCGAAGCTATGGATCACCGCTGGGGATTTTTAAATGCGTTAATCAGTCGAATTTCCAAGTTTTTATCACGTAACAATATTCATGGTTCTAAAGCGAATATTTCTGCCCATTATGATTTGAGCAATGAATTTTTTCAGTTGTTTTTAGATGATCACATGATGTATTCCTCTGCGGTTTTTAACGATCATCAATCTTCGTTAGAAGATGCGTCGGTCACTAAAATGCAGTCGGTGTGTGACGCTCTCAAATTAACAGAGCAAGATCATTTATTAGAGATTGGCACCGGTTGGGGTGGTATGGCAATTTACGCCGCTAAAACGTCCGGTTGCAGAGTAACAACGACGACAATTTCGCAAGAGCAATACGCTTACGCTCGGGCGAGAGTAGAGCGGGAAGGTCTCAGTGATCGCGTGACCGTACTTTGCCAAGATTATCGAACACTAGAAGGTCAGTACGACAAGATTGTTTCTATCGAAATGATTGAGGCGGTGGGCCACAAATACTATCCGACGTATTTTTCAAACTGTTCTAGTTTGCTCAAAGAAAACGGCTTGATGTTTATTCAGGCAATTACCATCGCTGATCAGCGTTACGATAAAGCGAGAAAGTCTACCGATTTTATTCAACAGTATATTTTTCCCGGCGGTGTATTACCCTCCATAGAAATTATCGCAAAAAATATACGTGCTCATACTAATATGCAGATGGTTTCGTTAACCGATATTACCGGTGACTATGTTTTAACATTGGATAATTGGCGTCAACGTTTTCAAAAAAATATTCACAAGGTTCGTGAGCTGGGTTTTGATCCCATGTTCGAACGTATGTGGGAATATTATTTATTTTATTGTCAGGGTGGATTTCAAGAAAGAGTTATCAGCACGGTGCAATTAGTTTTGGCTAAACCATTGGCTAAAAATTTTTAAGAGGTGCAGTGAATTAGAGTCGGGTCATAAATGAAAACGCGATTTCCAAATTTAGTTTGATGCTACTTCTTATTAAAATTCAACAGACTTTCTAGTTTTATATTCGGTTACGAAATAAGATTTTAAGAATTTCTGAATAACTTAAAGTCTTCTTTAGGCATACTGAGATGTTCACTGATTGAAAATGGTCTGGTTTTTCTACAATTGGATATTTTTTTAATCAATGACTCTCAAGTATGTTCTTATTTTGTAAATCTGACCCTCATTTTGTAATGCGCGTCTTTACGTTGTAAAAGTATCGATAAATTATTCCACTTTATTGGCAATACCCGGAATAATCTTCTAGGTTTAAATAAACTGACTTATAAATCGATAAATAACGTCATACAACTTCGGTATTCTTTGTTCAATTATTGACGTTCCTTGTCCTCAATGGTCTATGTATGTCTTACTCGCGACCTGTGTCGCAGATATTCTTTTTCTATTGTGGGAAATTCCTGATGTAAGCCTGAGGTTTTTCGTTTAGTTTCCAAATGGCGAGATTATCGAGAAGTTAAACACACATAATGTGTATAGAATTTCGTGGCACGAAACGTGTCTATAAGAATAATAATATTGAACGTCTTTACTGGATTCTCAAAATTGTGAGAATTATTTGAATGAAGAAATGCGTAAACATGGAAAATAAAACAATTGTAAATGGATTTAAGCTGGCGCGACCTGTTAGGCCAGCAGTAATAGATATAGAAGCATCGGGTTTTGGCTTTCAAAGCTATCCTATCGAAGTGGGAATTGTCTTGGCCTCAGGTCAGCGTTTGTCTCGTCTGATTAAACCTTTGCGTAGCTGGACACATTGGGATTCCAGCGCAGAAGCGCTGCACGGCATTTCACGGGATCAATTGCTTCAAGAAGGCTATGCCCCCAGAGTTGTTGCCGAAGAATTGAACGACATTTTATCGGGTCAGACTGTCTACAGTGATGCTTGGGTTGTTGATAAGCCCTGGATTGATACTTTATTTGACGCCGTGAAAATAAATCGTGATTTTCGTATCAGTCCAATAGAGGCGATTTTTTCTGAAAGCCAAATTGAAGATTGGGATTTGACCAAAAAACGTATTACCGAAGAGTCTGGTCAACCTATTCATCGAGCTCTTAACGACGCATTGCTGATTCAAGAGACCTTTGTAGCAACTCGCAAACCTGTGAGTTCACGCATTGCGTAATTTCAGACCGAATATTTATTGTTCACTGTTTAGCTGGCGCTCAAAATGAGTGCTGGCGCCATTCATCTTTTTACTCTTATTGCTTAGACTTTATCCTATCTCGCCAAGCTACTTTTCCCGACACATTGATCATTACTGTTGCTGGCCTTTTAAAGACACTGGTACTGGATATTGGATTTGTTAACGAGGTTTTGAAATTGAAGTGAGTTGTGTGATAACAGGCTTTAAGAAGCTGCTTGATTAACAAAAAGAAGAATGAAGTTTATTGGTGAAGAGCTGAAAATAAAAAGGCTCTAATAAAGAGCCCCCTAGATACCTGGTCGTCCATGACCCGAAGCATCCTGCTTCGAAGAATCCAGTTCTTTTGGATAACAACAATCCTCTGTTGCTATAAAGACCTAAGTACCGCTTCCGTACGGCTATTGTATTACTGTCCTTGTTTTTATCTGTATTTTTACCTAACTTGGTCCATCAAACGACCGTGTTGCCTTCCCGTGGCAAACTCTCTTTTTAAAATCCTTTTCAGACCTAACCTTGGTCTCTTGTCTTCCTTGATTACCTCCCTGTGATTTGTATTATCACTTCAAAGTGAAAGTGTGAACAGGCGCATATTTCTGGTCTTTTTGTGAGATATATCTCACTTGCTAGCAGATGAAATACGATTTGAGAAAGAACAAATTAGCATTGGGAGGTTATTTTTAATTGCTGGGTGTGAAAGCTATGCTGATATTTGTGTGCGAATTTTGATCTTTTTGGGTTGTTAATGATCTATTTGTGCAAGAAAAACGAAGAATTATGACCGGAATGACTGTGTAATGGGTGATCTTAGAGGAGTTTTGAATGTGTGAGCATTTGTCACTAAGTTGATGATTGAATTCGAACGACAATAGACGAGAAAGTACTCGTCTATTGCGAAATTGAGGAGATTATTCTCCCCAGTTAAGTGCGCCACCGGTTTGGTATTCAATAACGCGAGTTTCAAAGAAGTTCTTCTCTTTACGAAGATCCATCATTTCACTCATCCAAGGGAATGGGTTCTCAGC
>CALMJT010000175.1 GCA_937864365.1 uncultured Alteromonadales bacterium
AGCGATAGCCCAGCTCGTTGCGGAATAACTCCACCACCCGGTTCTGTGTTGCGCGTTCGCGCTGGCCTACTACCGACATACTTCAATCCCTTAAAAACGCGTCTTGGAAAACGACCATCAAACCAATCACCCTGCCAACGGCAGGTACACCAATACCCGAACACTGCTCAAATCGCTCAATGCGGCTTCTATGCGAGGTTGAACCTCAGCCCAACTCAAGCCGCCATTGCCTGCGCCCAATGCCGGTATTGCAACAGAAGTAACGCCTTCCTGAACAATAAAACGACGTAAATCCTGCAACCCCGCCTCAATCCATTCCAGCCGCGAACCATCACGCCAATGCTGTTTGGTGGGAAAGTTCACAATCCAACGTGGGCCTATCAGCTCACCCGTTTCGGTAACGAACATTCGGCCAGTGACCACCTGACCCTGTTTACAGGCATCGGCATAGAGCGTCATATTGGCCGGAAAGCGATTTTTGAACTGCAAAGCAATGCCTTTGCCCATCACGCCCACGGTATTAACCGCATTCACTAAGGCTTCCACGTCCGCTTCCAGCAGATTACCTGTTGTGTACTGAATCACTATCAAAGACCTTTACCGGCTTAAGCCTTATTCCAGTCAACCATGAGTCAACCATTTTTGTTCTATAAAAATCAATCAGTTAGCTATCCATCCCCGGCAAAACCCAATGAACCGGGTACAGTCAGTCAACCATTTTTGGGGACTCCCTACATACCTTCTTATTATGAAGGTCGTTTAACACTGACCTTAAACGTATTACCGTCTCGATCATCGACAAAATCAATATTTGGGTACGCTCTTATAGCTCGTTTTATGCCACTCCCAAGACCCCGATATGGCAAAACTTTTGGAGCAAACGATGCCAAAATTGGGTTTCTAACATTCGAGTTACCCATTTTGATGTTTTCTATCGTTAAATTATTGGGCAGGTGGCCGGGGCTTACGATTTCAATTCGATCAGCAAACACCAATACTTTAATAGGTGCGGAAACAAAGTAATCGCGATGAATAAGCGCATTAGCAATAAGCTCTTCAAGCACGATTCGCGGAATTTCTGGTTCACCTAAAGAGTTGATGCCTTGTTCATTCTGCACATGGCGAATGTTAGCCAACACAAAGCCCAACACCTTTTGAAACACATCTGACAGCTTGCCGTTAATATCCTGGCTGTCGATATACTGCTCGTCTTCGATATCAACGCCTGGAAAGGCCACCGCTTTTACAATAAAAACGGGTAAGCGTATTTGTGGTCGTGACGCAAACAATAAAGTGCCGCAGATGTTGAGCTGCCCATTCTTTGCCAAATTCATGTTTTCTAGCAGTTGAACGCGAGGTAGATATTGGTCTTCAGATCTTTCGCCATATTCTCTCTCGAAAAATGCGTCAAAAAACTCTTGGTCTATGTCCGCAACTGAACTTCCGCCAACAGGGATCTCATCAGCATGTATCAGTGCAGCTTCTTGAAACATCCGTTGAAGTTCTTCTCGTGCGGTCACTCTTCTTTTGTCAGATCCACTTTTAACCCAGATATACCCATTCGTATCCATGTAAGGTTTGTTCAAACCCGCTTCGACCGTGACTAATAGCACTTTCCCAGTTGGCAAAGTGAAATTCTGGGTCATTGGATTTATGGCTGGCCTAATGTTATTGGATGCAGCATTAGAGATCCGATTATTAATCTCTCGGATATTTTCATCTGTCAAACCTGAAATAGACCCATCGTCGTTTACACCAACAAGAATATAGCCACCTTTTGAGTTACAAAATGCGGCCATTTCAGAGGCCAATGCGTTCTCATTATTAATAGTGGCTTTAAACTGATGCCTTGAGTCTTCACCGTTGGCAATAATCGCTAAGAGTTCTTCGGTTTCCATGCTTCATATACCCGCTTACGTTTTTCGAAGGCTTCGGCACCACCTTCCATAATACTTACAATGCGCTGTTGAACGTCAGCACAGTCAATGCTGCCGTTAACCAACGCGATATGGTCATCTTGATACTCACAGGCAATTACCTGTTCCGCATCACCCAGCACCGGAATATTGGCGTTGTGTGTCGCGAAGATAAACTGGGTATAAGGTTTAAGCTCTCTAATGAGCTTGATGACATCGTCATAGATAGTTTGGTTGTCCAAATCATCTTCTGGCTGATCAATGATCACCACGTCGTTTTCTTGCTGACTTAACACAAACAGCATCAACGCCGATGCCCGTTGCCCCAACGAGTGGTGTGCCAGTGCTTTGCCGTGATACTCGATGGTAAACACATTCGGCACTTGCCAGGTTAATAAAGCTTCCAGGTTGTCTTTAAAATACTGCCAAAAAGTGTCTGAAGAGCCTCCAAGTAAAATATCCACTTCGACTTTGTCGCGATAGGCAGCAGCAAAATCACTAAAACTACTCACCACACTTTGCAACGTTGTCTCTCGAATACGGCTGCCTCGATATAAATCCTGGATATGCCTAAGCATGGCAGCTTTATTCGCCTTAAATTGCGGCACAATTTTAAGGGGCGAATCAACCCTATTGATTTTGCTCAGTACCTGCTCAATAGTGCGGTACTCCTCCAGCCAAAGATCATTAAGCTGCGCTAATTCACGCTCTAGGGATTGATTCAAATCCGCATACTGCTGCTCGCTTTTGGCGAGTACGGCTAACATTTGATCGGCTTGGTCTAACAAGCTTTTAAGCTGTTTAAATTCTTGCGGGCTAATTGCCTGAGCACCGGCTTGCTTAAGCTCGGTGGCCAGTTTGCGTTCAATCTCGGCAAACTCTTCTTTTAGCGCCTGTTTTTGCTGCACAAAGCCAGCCAGCTTCTGCTGTAACAGAGCAACCGTACTATGTCCATTTAGCGCCGTTTGCTTGATGCTATCAAAGCCAGCAATCAACTGCTGGTAGGTCGCAAAAAAATCATCAAAAAATGCCTGATTTTGGGCAGATTTATACAACGCCTGATTTTTTAGCTCATCTTCAAAGCTGGCGACAAAACTATTGAGCTCAGAAAAATAATTCTCAGCGCCTTGAATGACTTGCTGTGCTTTGCGCTCATCACGCTCAAAGTCAATTTGCTTTTGCAGCTTGGTTTCAACACCGTGTTGCTGATAGAACTTGAGCTTAAATTCAGCATCTTGCTTTTTCTGCAACCATTCTTGCTTTTGCGTTGCTGCTCGGGTGAGGCGTTTAATCTGATTAATCGCATCTGCCACACACTGACGACCTTGCTCAATTTTTTGTCGAACAGGCACCAGCGCTTCGCCAAGCAGCTTTTCAATCAAGTCTTTTTCAAAGCCTGCGCCCGTGCTGGAAAGATCTTTCTGGCCAAAATAAATCGGCTGGTGCAACACCGTTTCACGCAGCGACACGCCCGGTTGCAGCTGACCATTTACATACACATCGGGGCGCTCATCCAATATACGGCGAATTTGATAGGGCTGACCACGGCGGTCAATGGCGTCGATAGTAATTTTGCCGCCACTGCGTAGTAAGTGTTTTACCAGCCCCTCTTTGTATTCCACATCCGATGATTTATCACCAAAGGGAATATTCAGTGCGTAGCGTATCCCTTCGAGAACAGATGATTTACCACTGCCACGGATACCAATCAGGGTATTAAGCTCAGGCGAAAGGCAGATTTCTGTACCACCTAAAGTACCAGCCCCTTCAAAGCGGATTTTTTGAATATAAGAATGCTTATAGCGGGGCAACTCTACACGGACTCGGGAGGCTTTATCGCGCAGCGCAAACTTAACCGCCTCAAAGCTGAATGAGCCAAGTTTTAGGTAGCTTGCCTCTTTACGGGCCGCCATATCCGCAAGGTTCTTGGCGTCACAACCTTCCACTTCAGCCGGATATAAATGACCTAATGCCTGCTGGATTTTCGCGCGCTCATCGCGGGTACGCACTTTTTGAAAAGCCAACGCTCTACGTCTTACTGTCGCGTTATCAAATAGCTCTTTGATTCGTCCCGGAGCAAGGCCACCCCATAAGCCATTAGGGGCTTCAACATGGGCAAAAATGAGAAAGTAATCTTTGTGAAATTTATCCAGCTCACGCACTGTTTCGACAATATCGTGGTTCGAGCGCGCATTTTCATCTTCAAAGTTCGCAATACCCGCGAAAGTCAGGCTGAGAAACGTTTGAATATGGTTAGTCTGTTCTTTGTTGTTAAACCATTCATCCGAAAACACCACCAAGGTATGTACACCAGCCTGACCATCCTTGATGGATAACTCAATGCCCGGCAACAAGCCAATGCCTGATTTTTTGGCTTTTTTGCGTAGCGCCTTAAATTCATCTACATCAAATTTATTGTGGTTGGTGATAACCCCAAGACCAATGCCCGCATTCGCAAGCGCCGCAACATACTGGTTGGCATAGTCATTTTCTTCACCGCTATAAGTAAACTCTTTATCAGCGCGAGTATGGAGGTGGAAGTCGGCTTTTAACCAACGACTTCCGTATTCAAATACAGATTCACTCATGAATAACCTCCTTTGATGGCTTGATTAATCGCGTTTTACCGGTCAGCAGCTCTTGCATCATGCCCTGTTTGATCTGGCGGGTTTTGCCAAGGCGTTGTTCAAGAGCCTGCAGTTCTGCGTCCATATCGGAGAGGATGGTGGCGATGGCGGTTTGTTCTTTATTGGTCGGCGTAATAATAGCTAGCAATCTAAGTTTTTCGGCAGATAGGCCTGGCTGAGCGGAAGACTCAGAATACTGGTTGAGATTCATTCGCTCTAAGTATATTGCTAACCATCTAGAATCTATTCCATCACGCGGTGTCGCAACTAAAGCATGTTCAGATGCGAAAAATTTTCCACTTACGTATTGGATGTTTCCGCACAATGCCCCCTGCCTGCCTATGAGAGCGTACTCACCTTCGTGGGTAAATTGCGTTGTATAGCCTCGCAACCCATTGCCACCAAAACAACGGTAATCACTGCTATCGTCAATATCCGCTGAAGTTATTCCCAGCCCACTTTTTAGCGAGCAAAGCTCACCCAAAGGCTTACATTCCCAATCCTCCGGTATTTCCCCCAACTCACTTGGCTTGGTGCCTTTTTTAGTACCATCTTCACTCAGGGCGAATTGCGGCAGACGGGTGCGGCCGGTGAGGAGTTGTTGCATGGTAGCGGTTTTGATGGCCTGTTTTTTGGCGATTAGCTTTTCCAGCTCGCTGATCAGGGCATCGACATCGGACAGGGCATTAGCGATAGCGGTTTGTTCTGTTTTTGCCGGCTTTGCAACCTTTATTTTCAAACAAGCCTGCTTGTTTAATTTAGGCTGTGCCGTTCCTGAGTTTAATAGTGAATAATCTAAACTCTCCAAAAACTCTGTTAGGAATGTAATATCGAAGTAATCATTGGGTTTCATCACATGAGCATGGTTATTAACCCATATCTTTCCAGAAACTTTGAAAGCAAGTGGTAAATTTCTACTCAGAATATTCTCACCATCCTCACCTAAGAGTATGAGTTCATCATCGAAAATGTAGTCATTGACATAATCAACGATACCCGATGCTCCGTAGTATGGGTAAATACCACTGATTTTTGCACGATCGCCTGATTTGACTGGCCGCCTCAAACCATCAAGAAAACTCACCGCATCTTTGAGCTCGCAAACATCCCAATCCTCCGGAATCACCCCTACTTCCGTTTGCTTATAGCCCGGCGGGCACACCATTCCACTCGGCACAGAATTCAGACTGGCACTGGCAGAATGTGACAAATAACCCGCACTGGCATCCGCTACTGCGCCTGAGCTGTTAGCGCCAGCAGCGATCATATTGTTATCCGCTGACTGACTCATAGCGTCCACTCCAGCCCCATGGCTTTTAAGTGGCCGGCGACTTTGTCACTTAACGCATCAACCGACCGGGTTATGGCCGGCAGCGGTTCGGCGTAACGCTCTTCCAGTTCTTTCACGCGGTTGGCCAGTTGCTGCGTCATGCGTTCAATTTCGGCCTGCATGCCGGCTTGCAAGGTAGCCAGCCATTTGTCGTCCACCACCAGTGCTTTGATATCGTCTTCATCCAGTTGGCTGTATTGCTGGAATATGGCGAGGTCGAGTTCGTCCTGGGCTTCTTTTAAAGCTTTTTTGGCTTTTGTTTCTGCGTCTATCAGCTGGCTGCATTGCTGCAGAGCGCGTTTTTCGTCGGCATCGGAGGCCAGTTTCAGGCGCGCTTTGACCGAGGCGGCGGTGATTTTGTCTTTGTCGTTCAGGGCATCGTTGAGCAGGCCGTCGTCACCTGAACCTGACGACGTGTTTTCTTCAATAAAGCTTTCCAGCACTTGCGTGGCGCTGTCGAGGTTGGTTTGCAGTTGTTCGATCTGGCGCAGTTGGCTGCTGAAAAAACGCTCGGCTACTAACGCCGGCGGAATCAGCTCGGCTTTGTATTTGCTATTGCCAATCACCAGATCGGGCTGTTCTTTAATTTTTTCCTGTTTGCTTTTATCGGCCACCAGCTCGCGCAGTTGGGCGGCAGCTTGCCAGCCGTCCTGGGTGATCAGGTACAGGTCGTCCTGCAGGGTGTCGGCCC
>CALMJT010000176.1 GCA_937864365.1 uncultured Alteromonadales bacterium
TTTATGGTGATGTAGGACAATGGTAGTCCACCACCCTCATAAGGTGACTGTTACTGGTTCAAGTCCAGTCATCACCACCATTTTTAATTTTTAACAAGGAGAAAGCAATGAAGCGAAGTCATAAACAAATCGCTAAGCAACGTAACCGCTTCGTTGCTTTAGCTAAGTTTCGAAAAGCGGGACCTCATCAAAAGAGCTTTAAAGCAATGCGAAAAGCTCAAAAACAAAGAGGGTCCTTAACTCAGTGGTTAGAGTAACCGGCTTTTAACCGGTAAGTCCAGGGTTCGAATCCCTGAGGGCCCACCACATATAGAAATGCATTAGATCACTTTAGTGTGTTTCTATATGTGGTAATACGCCCTTAGCTCAATGGATTAGAGTACCTGGCTACGAACCAGGCGGTTGGGAGTTCGAGTCTCTCAGGGCGTGCCAAATTATTTTCAATGGTGTCATTGGTGTAATGGTAAACACTCCTTGTTGTGACCGAGGCAATAACAGTTCAATTCTGTTATGACACCCCATGCCGCTTTAGCTGATGTGGTCATAGCACCGGTTTGAAGCACCGAGGAACGTGGTTCGATCCCACGAGGCGGCACCAATTTTTATGTGGGCGTGGCGGAATGGCTACGCAGTTGGCTGCAACCCTTCGAATGCAGGTTCAAATCCTGTCGCCCACTCCATATACCCTATTAGCTCAGTGGTAGAGCACCGTCTTGATAAGGCGTAGGTCCGTGGATCGTTCCCACGATAGGGTACCAATTTTGTTGGGGCGTAGTGTAGTCCGGTTAGCACATCAGACTTTGACTCTGATAGGTTGGGTTCAAATCCCGACGCCTCTGCCAATAAATGGGCTGTTAGTTAAATGGGATAACGGTAGCTTTGCAAGCTTCAATTGAGAGTTCGATTCTCTCACGGTCCACCATTTATAGAGGGTTGACAGAGTCAGGCCGATTGTAGCGGTTTGCTAAACCGTAGGATTTAGAAATAAGTCCCAAGGGTTCAAATCCCTTACCCTCTGCCAAATATTTTAACTGGGCCGATAGCTTAATGGTAAAGCAGTCGACTCATAATCGATCGAGTGGGGGTTCAATTCCCTCTCGGCCCACCAAGGAGATAAGCATGAAAACATTTCTGATTTCTGATCTTCATCTAGGACATAATGGTGTCTATAGGTTTACGCATCAGAATACTGGTCAGCGAATACGTCCTTGGGCCGATAACGCCGAGGATGGCGATCGTATTCTAATGGAACGATGGAACTCAGTCGTTGGTAAAACTGATAGAGTCTATGTCCTAGGTGATGTATCAATTGCTCGTTCTGCAATTAAAAAGATTGCTGATTTTAATGGACGCAAAGTTCTAATTAAAGGCAATCATGACATCTTCAAACTAAAGGACTATGAACCTTACTTTGACGATATTCGTGGATCTCATAAACTAGATCAATTTGTCCTAACGCATATCCCAGTTCATCCTGAGTCTCTGGCTCGATGGACGCAAGGAAACATTCACGGGCATCTTCATACTAATCGCGTAATGCGCAAGACTTGGTATGGAAAGTCCGTAGAAGATCGAAGATATATAAACGTATCAGTAGAACAACTGAATGGCTACCCAATTAATTTTGAAATAATTAAAAAAGGTATGTACATTCAGCCAGTTTTTTGATATAATAATCTATATCGCGGGGAGGGTCCGGTCACCACTCCAGTCTCATAAGCTAGGAGCATCCTTGGTTCAAATCCAAGTCCCGCAACCAAATATTCCAGAGTAGCACAGCGGTAGTGCAGTTGACTGTTAATCAATTGGTCGTAGGTTCGATCCCTGCCTCTGGAGCCAAAACCTGCCGTGTGAAGGCAAGAGGCAATGTCAATAAGACCTCTCACCTATGCCATGCAAGCGAAGTCCCAGGATGACTCTAAACTCGACTTGGTCGGCTTCACCCCGTATCCTGAACATGATACGAAACTGTTCAATTTCCGAGTGTAGCGCAGTCTGGTTAGCGCATCTGCTTTGGGAGCAGAGGGTCGTAGGTTCGAATCCTACCACTCGGACCAAGAATTTATTTTGATTGATGGAGAAAATAGTATGAAAATTTCGTTACGTAAAGCAAATGCGCTTCAGGCTTCTATTGTGGAAGCTATCAAGGGACTTACCTTTTCTGGTACCATTCAAATCTCTGAGTTTGAAAACGCAGAGGAAAAAATTAAATCAACTCGTGATGAGTTCATGCGCGAAGTGTTTCGTCGCAATGATCTAAATGAAACCCTTTACGCTATTCGTAAAGCTGTTGCTGAGGCTAATGCTTCTGCTGGAGTTAACGATAAGCTAAATGTGGTAGCATTGCTGGATCGTAAAATCCAAAACTTGACTGAACTTTCTCGTCTGTCTGTACGTGAAAGCCCTGAAGTTTTGTTTGGTCGTCTCGAAAAAATTCGAGCACGTAAAGAAGAATCTTCTCGTGTCTATGGATACGATAACAACGTTTCTTCTACTGTATTCTCTAAGGAGGATATTAATGGCTTTAAAGCTAACTTGGCTGAGGCTAAGAAAGCTAAACAAAAGCTCCAAGACGAATTGCTGGAACTTAATGTTCGTACGCAAATCGAATTGGCAGATTCTAATGTTGCTATTTTGCAACGTGAAAATCTGATCTAAGTTTTGGTGGTTATGCCTTTCAATAGGTAAACCACCCGGAAGTGAAATGAGATGAGGATGGACAACCATAGATCGGTTGATCTAAACTATCAATGACTATACGTCCTAATTTCTTGTGAGCCAACGTATATAATATATTGCATATTGCTCGTTGGGAAGATAAGAAAATTTTGCACATCGCATTTCGTATTTTGCATAGAGAAACTGCGTAGCGGAATCTCACTGCATCTTGCACAGTTCATTACTTGCTTTTCATTTCCGTTTTTGCCTGGTTAGCTCAGGGGTAGAGCGTCTCCCTTACAAGGAGAGGGTCCGCGGTTCGAAACCGTGACCAGGTACCATATGCGGGTATGGTGTTTAACGGTTTAGCATGCTAGTCTTCCAAACTAGAGGTCTTCGGTTCGAATCCGAGTATCCGCTCCATGAATACTAAAGTATACTGTATCTAAAATGATACATTGTTACAATTTTGTTGTACATGTTCCAGTTTTTGTGGTATAATAGAACTTCAATCAACAAGGAGTTCAAATGTTCACCATTCAAATCACGGACGAATTTAATACGGTTTTTGAATTCAAAACTTCTAATCCCTTGGAAGTTTCTAAAATCGTAAAAGAATGGGTCACCCATATTGATGAAACTCCAATCTATAATATCAATATTGAAATTGACCCATCAATTTAAAATTTGAAAAATCCAATTTAACCATGGAGTTTATATAATGTCTGATTTTTTGTGGGTCGAAAAATATCGTCCTCGTACTGTTTCTGAAACAATTCTTCCTGATTCAATGAAGGAAATCTTTCAGAAAATTGTTGCTTCCGGAGAAGTTCCCAACATGCTTTTTACTGGCACCGCTGGTGTTGGTAAGACTACTGTTGCGAAAGCGTTGTGTAATGAACTAGGTGTTGACTTCATCATGATCAACGGATCTGAAGAAGGCAATATTGATACACTACGTACTAAAATTAAATCCTTTGCGTCCACCGTATCTCTTTCTGGTGGCTATAAGGTGGTCATCCTTGACGAGGCTGATTATCTAAACCCTCAATCTACTCAACCTGCACTTCGTGGATTCATTGAAGAATTCGCTAATAATTGTCGTTTCATTCTAACTTGTAACTTTAAAAACCGAATCATCGAGCCACTTCACTCTCGTTGTTCTGTTTATGACTTTACCATTCCCAAGAATGAAAAGCCTAAGATTGCTGCAACATTCTATAAACGTGTTGTTGATATTCTTACCGCTGAAAACGTTGCTTTCGAACCCAAAGCTGTTGCTACTCTAGTAGAACGCTATTTCCCCGATTTCCGCCGTGTACTCAATGAATGCCAACGTTATTCCGTTGTTGGTAAAATCGATGCTGGTGTGCTTGTCAATCTATCTGATGAAAACGTTAAAAGCCTTATGGGTTACCTTAAGGAAAAAGACTTCAAAGCTATGCGTGGCTGGGTTGTCGATAACATTGATACTGAACCACACGTGATCTTCCGTAAAATCTATGATTCTATGGTTGACTATATTTCTCCACAATCCATTCCTCAAATTGTTATTATTCTTGCTGATTATCAGTATAAGAATGCTTTTGTTGCTGACCATGAATTAAATGTGGTGGCATGTTTGACTGAGGTTATGGCATCAGCTCAATGGAAGTAAACTATGTGGCGTCTTTGGGCAAAGGCTTTGGGAGAAAAAGCTTCACCAAATGATCGTGAAGCTGATAAGGTAGCATTCATTCGTACTGCTATCATTTTATGTTATGTGGTCACAAACATCTTTATTGTGGCCGGTGTGATAAGGCATTGGTGATGAACCCATTTGATTATTTGAATGCTATTAATAGCACTAAGCAAAATATCATGGTTGATGACTTAGCTGAAAAAGGCTATAATTCATTCATGGTAAATCGAGGTTTGTCTTACTTTCCAGATACTATTCTTCTGGCAAATGAGATGAATATTCGTCATGGCGTAGACAATCGACTTCAATTCGATTTTTTTATAAATACTGTTAGAAGCAGGAAACGCTTTTCCAAGTGGTTGAAACATGAGGATTCCGAATCTCTGCAGGCCATCAAAGAATATTTTGGCTATAGTAATGAGAAAGCCCGACAGGCTCTCAGCATTTTAACAGAAAATCAATTGATTGAATTGAAGAAAAAGGTCTACAAAGGTGGAAAACGATAACAAAGAAATTGCATGGACTCCAGCAACAATGCTGGAAGTTACCATTAAAGAACCGGACGATTTTTTAAAGATCCGGGAAACCTTAACACGTATTGGCGTTGCTTCTCGTAAGGATAACAAACTATATCAGTCTTGTCATATTCTTCATAAGCAAGGTAGATACTTTATTGTTCATTTTAAAGAACTATTCCTATTAGATGGTAAGCCTTCTAATTTGTTAGAGAATGATGTTCAACGTCGTAATACTATTGCTACGTTGCTATCCGACTGGGGATTAATTAGTATTGTCAATGCAGATCAAGCTAAAGATAAAGCTCCTCTGAGACAAATTAAAGTAATTCCTTTCAAGGACAAGAACCAATGGGAACTATGTCCTAAGTATAATATCGGAAACAAATAACCCACTCGGGATGGGACAAGCTTGGAGGTAAGCTTGAAAAACACCTTCAACTTTGATATATAATAGTAGGAATGCGGATGGTCCGGTTCCGATTTTAATCTTGCTGAAAAGGAGATAATATGACAGCACTATTCCCTCGCTCTTCGTTCATTGGATTCGACCCTCTATTAGATGAGCTAAGTCGACTCTCTCGTCAGAACGATTCATATCCCCCTCACAATGTCGTAAAAATCGATGATAAGACATATTGTGTTGAATTGGCTCTTGCCGGTTTCAAACAAAATGAATTGTCCATCGAAGTAAATGATCGTACCATGATCGTGTCTGGTGAGCACTTTACCGATTCACGTGAGTATGTTCATAAAGGAATTTCAGCCAAGAAGTTCCGTCGTGTATTTACTCTTTCTGAATATGTACACGTTGGTATGGCTGATTTAGTTGATGGAATTCTTTCTATTCAACTTAATATTGTTCTACCTGAAGAAAAGCAACCGCGTAAGATTCAAATTGGATCTACACAGGCTAAAGCTGAACTTCTAGTAGAATAAATAAAAACGAGGGAGGAAACTCCCTCACACTTACAACACACACTTAAGGAGACTATTATGTCTAACAAAAACCCGTTCGAAATTCGTGCCGAAATGCTCCAAATGGCTAAAGACTATATGGATCGTCAGTACGAAATTAATCTTTCGTTTGCTCAACAAGGTTTCCAGATGGCTTTGGAATCTGGTAAAGTTGCTCATACTGATTGGAAATCATTTGCTCCTAAGCAATACGCTATGGAAGATCTGATGAAAAAAGCTCAGGAATTCTACGGCTTTGTTTCTAAGAAGGACTAATAATCATGCTCGATGGTATAAAAACCTTCGTCATGAATTTAGTTGAAGCAATACAAAAGTCAAACGAACTTCGCGCGCAGCGTTACACATATCAATATCGCCTAGATCGTTTTATTGAATCTAAGAAACCAACTTCTGCTGCAGAGGTTGATCACTGGATCAAAGAATTTGATAGGAGACAACATGTGTAATTGGTGGCCTGTAACAGACGAAGAATGGGATCAACTGAATCATCCTGGCAAAAAGCCAACTGAACCAGTTAACGCCTAATTAAACACGGCCCCCTTCGCTTTTACGAGTGCTTGGGGGTTCTTCTTTCATAATGGAGTTATTATGTCTATTAAAATCGTTCGTATTTCAACTGGTGAAGAATTGATCGCTACAGTTGAACATATCCCAGGTCCTTTGGTACGTCTGAAGGATGTCGCAATTCTAATCCCTACACAACAAAACTCGCTTGGGCTAGCTCCATTTATGGCATATGCCGATCATGGTGATGGTCTTGAGATCGATCCTCATTTTGTGATGTTTATTACTGATCCAGTTGAAGGACTGAAGCAGCAATACCAAAGCATGTTTAGCAAGATTATTACCAAAGATCCAAAGATTATTCTTTAATTGTTTACTTTCCATCTTGTTTGTGTTATAATGTATGTATTGATGATGGAGTTTAACGTTGGAATTTTACACTAATATTTCTCGCTATGGCAATAGCTTGCTCTACCGTGGATTTAAGGACGGGCATCGATTTGAAGATAAAATCAAATTTGCCCCGACACTCTACGTAGCAGATCCAAAGGGGACTGCGTACACTATGAATGATGTACGCGTGTCTCCTCGTACCTTTGACACTATGCGTGATGTCAAAGAATATCAAGAACAATGGAAGGATGTTGCTGGCCGTGATGGTACTCTTTATGGCAACACCAATTTCATTTCACAATTCATTCAGGAAAAATGGCCTGATGATATTCAATTCGATCGTGACATAATTAATGTTACTACAATCGATATTGAGGTTGCTTCCGATGATGGCTTTCCTGAACCGGCTGAAGCAAGGTTTCCGGTAATTTCGATTGCCATGAAAAACAACATTGATAACGTTTATTATGTCTGGGGATTAAATCATTATGACACATCTAAATCACTTGTTCAAGACTTTAAAGTTGAATATGTACAATGCGCTGATGAACGTGAACTGCTTCTACGATTCATTGCTCATTGGAGTACCGCTTATCATTGTCCTGATGTCGTAACTGGCTGGAACATTCGATTCTTTGATATTCCATACCTTGTCAATCGTATTGTTCGTGTTCTAAGCGAAGAATACGCTAAGAAGCTTTCTCCTTGGGGTCTAATCTCTGAGCGTAAAGTTACGGTAGTTGGTCGTGAACAGCAGTTCTATGAATTGACAGGCATTTCTCAGCTTGACTATCTTGAGCTATTCAAGAAGTTTGGATATTCTTATGGTGCTCAAGAATCTTATAAGCTTGATCATATTGCTTATGTTGTTCTAGGTGAAAATAAACTATCCTACGAAGAATACTCTAACCTTCATACACTTTATAAACAAAACTTCCAAAAGTTTATTGACTATAACATTAAGGACGTTGAGCTCGTAGATCGCCTTGAAGATAAGATGGGTCTGATTACTCTTGCTTTGACTATGGCTTATCGCGGTGGTGTAAACTATGGCGATACGATGGGTACTACAGCTATCTGGGATTCGATTATCTATCGTGATCTATCTCGTCAAGGTGTGGTTATTCCACCCAATGAAGATAAGTTCAAATCTGATTATCCTGGTGGTTATGTCAAAGCCCCTCAAGTTGGAATTCATGACTGGGTTGTTTCTTTTGACTTGAACTCGCTTTATCCTAACATCATTGTTCAATGGAACATGTCTCCTGAAACTATCATCAAGGATCGTCGTGAAACACTAGATCCTGATATGTGCCTGAATGGAGATATCCCTAAACAAACCGGTGAGTTTGCTCTTGCTTCTAATGGAGTCTATTTCCGTAAAGATAAGCAAGGTGTTCTTCCTAAGATCATCGTTGATTATTATGATGAACGTAAGAAGGTTAAGAAGCTAATGCTTGCTTCTAAGCAGGAACTTGAAAAGGTTGATAAGTCCGATAAGCAAGAAGTCTATCGTATTGAACGTGATATCGCTCGATACGAAAACCAACAAATGGCTATTAAGATTCTTTTGAACTCTCTTTATGGCGCACTTGGTAATAAGTACTTCCGTTACTTTGATCTTGACATGGCTGAAGGTATTACCCTAACAGGTCAAATGGTTATTCGTTGGGCTGAACGCGCGGTGAATAACTTCATGAATAAGATCGTTGGAACCAATGGTTTTGATTACGTTATTGCTATTGATACCGATTCGGTTTATGTTAACTTTGGTCCATTGGTTAAAAAGTACATCAAGGAAAATCATGTTGACATTGTAGATAAAATCTGTCATGATCAATTTGAACCCATGATTGCAGAAGCATATAAAAAACTATTTGAACTATTCAATGGTTATGCTTCACGTATGGAAATGAAACGTGAATCAATTGCTGATCGAGGAATCTGGACTGCTAAGAAACGATATATTTTAAACGTGCATGATAATGAAGGAGTTCGATATGCTGAACCAAAACTTAAAATCATGGGCATTGAGGCCATTAAGTCGTCTACACCGGCAGCGTGTCGCGAGGCTCTTAAAGCTTTGTTCAAGGTCATCATCTCCGGTTCGGAAGCTAAAACTCAGAAAGCTATTCAAGATTTTAAACAATACTTCTCTACGCTCCCAGCGGAAGCGGTATCTTTCCCGCGCGGCGTTAATGAAGTAACTAAATGGGAACGTAAGCGTGATGGAATCTATGCCAAAGGTACGCCAATTCATGTGCGTGGCGCGATTCTTTATAATCACTATGTCAAAGACAAAAGTCTTGATAAGAAATATGCTCTCATTCAAAATGGCGAAAAGATCAAGTTTTGCTATTTGAAATTGCCTAATCCTATCAAGGAAAACGTAATTTCATTCCCAGACTATCTGCCACCTGAACTACAGCTCAATAAGTATATTGACTATGATACGCAGTTTGAAAAGACTTTCCTTGATCCAATCCTACCTATCCTTGAAGCAATTGGTTGGTCTCCAGAGGAAAAGGTTTCACTTGAGGACTTTTTTACATGAACGATTTTGATGATATCCCAATGACGCCAATGCAGGAGCTTTTGAACGAAGAAGCTCGTCTGTCCAATGATCTATACAATATTCGTGTTAAAATACGCTCTGAACGTACAGAAGCCCTCAGACCGGCTTGTTTTGGAGAGGATGATTGTTCTACATGGAGATTAGTTCAGTGCCCTTGGAGGTTTGACTGTGGATCTTAATACCTAAGTATTCACATTTCATATCGTGAAAAGTGTATCATTTTAGATACAGTGGTGAAAAAAGTTCAAAAAAACCGTTTACATCTGCTCCAGATGGTGTATAATACAACCATAGACTGATGAAAAAGGAAATACAAATGATGAACTTCGAAGACCGCTGTATCGCAATCGTTAAATCAATCACTAATATTCGTGCTTACTTCTTCCAAGGCACGATGTTCTTGGAGACTGAAGACTCTAAGATTGCAACTGAAGTCTACAATGCATTGGCAATCAATAACCAATCATGTGGTATCATCTTTGGCAAGTGCGGTCAATCTGAAACTTCCTACGATTTTGTCTAAGGAGAAAAACATGGCTCGCAAATCTAATGATGTTGTAACTTTTGTTGATGGCGTAAAGATTACTCAATGCGCTTATCGTGGTCCTCGTAATTCTGAAATGACCTTTCCAATTTCTAAATCAAAGTACACCCCTTGGGTTCAGACTGTACGTAAATATACTCGTGGCACTAATGGTGTTCTTGGTACAGTTGAAGGGATCGTATAATGAATGAATTGAATTTCTTTTCTTCCACTTTTGAATGGATCAAAAATGACTGGCGTTCTAATCGCTTCCGTTTTGTTATTGAGTGTCTTGCTTGGGCTATTAGTATTGGGTGTTCTATTACTATGGCAACCACAGTCCCGAATCCACCCCTTTTGGCGTTATATCCTATTTGGATACTCGGTTGCTCTATGTATGCTTGGGCTGCTTACACTCGGAAGTCATTTGGCATGTTGGCTAACTACCTCTTGCTAACGACTATTGATACTATTGGTCTTTTTAGAATGGTGTTTTAATATGGCTGCAAATATTCACTTCCTTCGCAAAATGGCGTGTGACGAACTCTTCGATACCGTGTTCTTTGCCACCGGTCAACGTGTAAACAAGACCAAGAACAAAGATGGCTATATACTAAGCACACCAACGTTGGAAGTGAAGATTGCCTCTAATAAACGAATCTTTGTTAACAATGATTTTTGTCGTAATGTACCTGAAGCTAAATGGGTCATTCAACATTTGGAATGTGGACCACTATGATTAAACATGCACCAATCTTTGATATTGAAAAAGTAATTAAAACCTTTGAGAAACGTGATGGAGTACCTATTAGCTACGTTTGTACTAGTGATCTTGTCAATTCTGATGTTCCGTGTGATATTTTTTATCGTAGCACACCTCATCCCAATTTTGGCAATCGTTATTTTGGTCTATTTGTACATCCTATTACTAAATCCACATTCATTACGAATGCTGACATTGTAGAAACGTTTATCTTTGGAATGATTAAAGATAAAGATGGCGATATGTGGTATTCGCAATGCCACCATGATTGTCTATTCATTGATGATTCTATGATTGACGGTGGACGACAATATATTAGAGCATCTGGTCCTGTGTGGTCGTATAAAGTAGTTGATGGTGAATTTGTTGAAATGGAGAATGAAAATGTATACGCCTGATCAATGGGACGTGATTAAAATTGAAACCAAGACTAATAAGCCTTTGTATAAAGTGTTTGGTTCTTGGAAGGGTGGATTTACCCGAGGTGATAGCTGGCAATTGAATTCTGGTATTGTCAAGGTTGAAGAAACTGATACCTATTATGACTTCCATGGATTTTCTGGTTCAGTCTATCGTTGCTATAAAAATGCAGGAGCTCCAAGTGGTTATAATGCAACTGTACTAGCTAACTATATTGATAGGGCTGTATCTGTTGATGCTACTATTACTATTATGGATCGTGAAACCAAATTTTCTGAGGTAGACTATTCTTATGATGACTGAATCTGAACGTTATGATGCTTTCGTGAATGGGTTGAAAGATGCCTATCCGGAG
>CALMJT010000177.1 GCA_937864365.1 uncultured Alteromonadales bacterium
AAATTGGCGACACATCCTTGTGTCGCGAGAAACTCTAGGTTAATCAGAGTTTCCTATAGTCATTAACGCTTAGAGTCATGAAAACTGAGAGTCACAAAGGCCGTGTATAAATATATCGCACATTACTAAAATAGACGTTATGCCTATTTATTAAAGTGGATAAAAATACAATCCGACGTAATTTACAGATAATTTACGACTCAACTGCTTATAACCAAATTTCAAAACCGTCCTGCCATTTAAATATATAGGACAAAGAACCTGTTCTATTTGAGGTTTTAAAAAGAAGTAACCTATGACTAAGCGCATTGTTTGACGTGTATTAACTCAGCGACTTAATAAGATGGAAATTCCAACAAGGCGGGGATTATATCTATTTTCATAATTTATGCAGCTCTATTGCAACAACTCGCAACCGTGCAACATTGTGTTGTCTATTAGCAACACAATTAAATATTATAGAATTTAGGCGATTTACATCATAAAGAAATAAAAAAACTTAATTTCGTCAAAAATTGACGGCAAATACACGAATTTGTTTTAAGCACTAAAATTTCAATAATCAAAAAATCATCTTTCAGTAACATTTAAGCTTAAAAACTAAGAATATAAAGAATAATTTTGTTCAAACAAGAAAGAAAAAATTACGCTACAGGACCAAAGAAGGATATATAAAATAATTATAAATATTAAAAATTATAGAATTTATTTTATTTAATAATGTAGCGAATTATTCTCATGGCAAATGTTTTGATCAAGAACTTAGGTTCAATCATTAAAACAGTTGAGCAAAGAATGCTGAATTAATAAGAATAATAAGAAGAAACCGAGATAAATCCGCGTTTTTTGCAGAAATGCATTTGTATCGACGCTTTCTATGCAAAGACCTTCCTGTGCAGAAACCCTTTAATACAGGGGTCTTTCAATACAGATAAGTTATTGAAATCACACAGAAATTGGAAATCGATTTTTCATTTTTAAACCTCCGATTCAATAACACATGCATTAATCAGAGGTTTAAAAAAGTGGTTGGTTATCTATCGATAGGGCTTACAGCGCCTGAATCGCTTCAGCCACAGCATCGCCCATCTCCGAGCAAGACACAATCGTGCAGCCTTCAGACTTAATATCGCGCGTTCTTAAGCCTTTATCTAACACCGCATTCACCGCTGCATTAATTTTTGCCGCGCTTTCTGGTGCACCCAGCGAATACTGCAACATCATTGCCGCAGACATAATGGTTGCCAATGGATTGGCGATGTTTTGTCCGGCGATATCTGGCGCTGAACCGTGACAAGGCTCGTAAAAACCAGCGCTATTTTCATTCAGTGAAGCCGAAGGCAACATGCCGATAGAACCGGTCACCATAGACGCTTCATCGGATAAAATATCGCCAAACAAATTACCCGTAACCACCACATCAAACTGCTTTGGCCGAATCACCAGCTGCATGGCCGCGTTGTCTACGTACATGTGCGTAAGTTCTACCTCTGGATAGTCTTTAGCGACTTCTTCCATGATTTCACGCCATAACACGGTAACTTCTAGTACGTTTGCTTTATCGATAGAACACACGCGCTTATTGCGAGTTTGTGCCGCTTGAAAGGCAACGTGAGCAATACGACGAATCTCAGATTCGCTGTATACATCGGTATTGAATCCTTCTCGCTCGCCCTTGTCGTTGATGCGAATACCGCGCGGTTGGCCAAAATAGATGCCGCCGGTTAACTCACGAATGATCAGAATATCCAAACCCGCTACCAGCTCGGGCTTTAGCGGTGATGCATCCACCAACTGTGGAAATGCATTCGCAGGACGGAAGTTGGCGAACAAACCCAAATCGGAGCGAATATCTAACAAGCCTTGTTCTGGACGCAAATGACGCTCGGTTTTGCCATCCCACTGCGGGCCACCCAAAGCGCCAAACAAAATACCATCGGCCTTACGAGCCTTTTCGCGAGTTTCTTCAGGATAAGGATGACCATACTTGTCGTAGGCGCGACCGCCTAACATAGCGTAGTCAAACTCCAAACCTAATTGGTCTTTCTCGTTGATTACCTTCAGAACCTTCTCGGCTTGGGCAACAATCTCGATGCCGATGCCGTCGCCTTCAATAATTAATACATTCTTACTCATAACTTGCTCTCTATTTTCAGCAGCTTTATTCAGTTGCTTACGCTTTGATCATGCCAAACACCCAAGGGGTGGTTTGCTTCGCTTTTTCTTCAAAGGCACGAATTGCATCGGCTTCTTGTAGCGTTAAACCAATATCGTCTAAACCGTTAAGCATGCAATGCTTGCGGAATTCATCAATTTCGAACGAGAACGACTCGCCACTTGGCGTGGTTACGGTTTGTGCGGCCAAATCCACATGCAAGCGGTAGCCTTCGTTGGCGTACATTTCTGCAAATAACTGATCAACCACTTCTGCCGGTAAAATCAGCGGCAACAAGCCATTTTTAAACGAGTTATTGTAGAAAATATCGGCAAAGCTTGGCGCAATCACACAACGAAAACCGTAATCGTCCAGCGCCCAAGGAGCGTGTTCACGACTAGAACCACAACCAAAGTTCTCACGGGCCAAAAGCACCTGCGCATCTTGGTAACGTGGGAAATTCAGTGGAAAATCTGGGTTTAACGGGCGATGCGAACAATCTTGATCCGGTAAGCCCTCGTCCATGTAACGCAATTCATCGAACAAGTTTTTACCAAAACCCGAGCGCTTAATGGATTTTAAAAAGTTCTTAGGAATGATCATATCGGTATCGACGTTGGCTCGATCCATTGGCGCGACCAAGCCATCAATTTGCGTAAAACTCTTCATCTTAGAACTCCTTAAAACTCACGTACGTCTACAAAGTGACCAGCAATTGCCGCAGCAGCTGCCATGGCAGGGCTCACTAAATGCGTTCTACCGCCGTAACCCTGACGACCTTCAAAGTTTCGGTTAGAGGTAGAAGCGCAATGTTCACCGTTACCTAACTTGTCGGCGTTCATGGCCAAACACATCGAACAACCCGGTTCACGCCATTCAAAACCCGCTTCGACTAAGATTTTGTCCAAACCTTCGGCCTCTGCTTGGGCTTTTACCTGACCAGAGCCCGGTACCACCATGGCTTGAATAACCGAGTCTGCGACTTTTCGGCCTTTAGCAACTTCAGCCGCTTGGCGGATGTCTTCAATACGAGAGTTGGTGCAAGAACCAATAAATACGCGATCAACCTTGATATCGGTAATGGCCTGACCGCCCTGCAAACCCATGTAGCTCAAAGCGCGCTCAATGCTGGATTTTTTAACGGGATCGGATTCTAGTTGCGGTTCTGGAACCGAAGCATTGACTGGCAGAACCATCTCTGGAGAAGTCCCCCAGCTAACTTGCGGTAAAATTTCGGAACCGTTAATTTCTACTACCTTATCGAACACGGCATCGTCATCACTGACCAAGGTGCGCCAGTAGGTTTCGGCTTGATCCCACTGCTCGCCTTTTGGCGCAAAGTCGCGACCCTTAACGTATTCGATGGTTTTGTCGTCAACGGCAACCATACCCGCACGTGCACCCGCTTCAATAGCCATGTTACACACGGTCATGCGACCTTCCATCGACATATCACGGAACACTTGGCCGCCAAATTCCATAGCGAAGCCAGTACCGCCGGCGGTGCCAATCTTGGCGATAATCGCCAATACCACGTCTTTGGCACTGACGCCTTTACCCAGCGTGCCATCCACCTTAATCAGCAGATTTTTCATTTTCTTGGCAACCAAACATTGGGTCGCCATTACGTGCTCCACTTCACTGGTGCCAATACCGTGGGCCAAAGCGCCCAAAGCGCCGTTGGTGGCGGTATGTGAGTCACCACAAACAATGGTCATACCCGGTAAACAAGCACCGCTTTCTGGGCCAATCACATGCACAATACCTTGGCGAGCATCGTTAATTTTGTACTCAACCACACCAAACTCGTCGCAGTTGTCATCCAAGGTTTGTACTTGAATCTTAGACACAGAATCTTCAATACCATCAACGCCCTTGGCGCGCTCAGATAAGGTCGTTGGCACGTTGTGATCTGGCGTCGCCAGAATGCTATCTGCGCGCCATAACGGACGACCCGCTAAGCGCAAACCTTCAAAGGCTTGAGGTGAAGTCACTTCGTGAACAATGTGGCGATCAATATAAATAAGCGCAGAACCATCATCTCGATTTTGCACAAGATGAGCTTCCCATAATTTGTCGTATAGCGTCTTACCGGCCATGGGTTTCTCCAAAAAAATCAGGCGAATTATTCTAAATCTTGCGGTTATTGTATGAAGAGAACTACCATAAAACAAATTCATATATTTTATATTTTGCATTCCCAATAGGAATGCATAAGGTGTTCTCGTGGATACACAGCTTCTAAAAGCCTTTTTGACCGTTGTTGAGACCGGATCATTCTCTGTAGCGGCGCAACAACTGCACATCACCCAACCTGCGGTGAGTAAACGAATTGCCCTGCTAGAACAACAACTTAACTGCACGCTATTCGATAGAATCGCACGTAACATTAACCTTACCGAAGCAGGTAAAGCCTTGCGACCCAAAGCAGAGGTAATATTGCGCGAAATTGAAGAAGCAGAAACCTTAATTACGAATTTATCGGGCAATATTGGTGGCGAGCTAAAATTAACAACCAGCCATCACATTGGTTTGCATCATCTGCCCAAGTATTTAAAAACATTTGCCGATCAGTTTCCGCAGGTAAAACTCAATTTGGATTTTAAAGACTCCGAAATTGCACTTCAGCAAATATTGAGCGGTGAAACTGAACTGGCGGTGGTCACGCTTGCCAGTCAACCACATCCGAACATTGAAGAAACTCAGGTCTGGCAAGATCCATTAGAATTCGTCTGCGCACCTGAGCACCCTATCGCGCAAATTACCGATTTAAAACTCAAAGATTTAAGTAAATACCCGGCAATTCTTCCCGAATTAAATACCTACACCACCCAACTGGTGAGCCAATTATTTGCATCAAAAAAATTACCCTTAGAATTACGCATGGCAACCAACTATTTAGAAACCATAAAAATGATGGTTTCCATCGGTTTAGGCTGGAGCCTTTTACCTAAAACAATAACTTTGGATGAAAATTTAAAAATTCTGACCTTAAATTCAGTTCAAGTTCATAGAAGGCTCGGCTTAATTCACCACAAAGAGCGAACGCTCAGCAACGCTAGCCGAGCATTTTTAAAGCTGTTTAAAGAGACTGGAAAATCAAACGTCTTACTTTAATGTCATAGAAATCACTGACAAACGCTTCTATAGGAACCTCTGATTAACTCATCCATGATTTAATCAGAGGACAGAAATTGAAAATGCGATTTCCAATTTCTTCACAATTTCAAGCACTTACCGTTCTTGAAATTGGCAACACATCCTTGTGTCGCGAGAAACTCTGGTTAATCAGAGTTTCCTATATTTTATTTGAGAGCAGAAATTGAAAGTACGAAACTCTATTTCTTTGCCATTTCAATCGTCCATTGTTGGTTGTCAAAATCAGTTGTTCTTAAAATCAACCGCTCTTGAATTCAGCTGTTCTTATAATTAGCGACTACTTATTGTGTTACCAAAAACTCAGATTATTGTGTTACCAAAATTCAGATTATTGTGTTACCAAAATTCAGATGAAAGCGCTGAGTTAATCAGAAATCCTTTTATATTTTTATATCGGCACTAAAATAAAACGAATATTTCACAGAAAAATCCAATAAAAAGCTCCACAATAAACGCATATATTTCTTAAACTGGTTAAAACTCTTGCTCTTGTAGTATGCAAAACACACGGGCCATTGAAAGACTCAAGCTATTGAGTGATTAAGGAACTTAAAATGCTTTCTGTTAAGAACGTTTCAAAATATTTGCTAACACCTTTACTGCTAACACCTTTCACTCTGACGACTGCACACGCAGATACCATTCTTGGTGTTTATGCCGGTATCGGTAATTGGAATCCAGAATACAGTGGTGACATTGGCAACAGCGCGCTGAATATTGAAGAATTAGGCTTCGACGACGATAACTATTCCTTTGGCTACATTGCTCTAGAACACCCTATTCCGGTATTACCCAACATTCGCTTACAACGAACCGAAATGGACACCAGCGAAACCGCCACTCTTAATCGTGCTTTTGAGTTTGACGATATCACCTTTAATGTCAATGAAACCGTCGCAACAGATTTAGACTTAAGCCACACCGATGTTATTTTGTATTACGAAATTCTCGATAATTACGTTTCCGTAGATTTAGGTATAAATGCCAGAGTATTTGATGGCGAAGTAACCGTCACCGGTGAAAATAGCGGCAGAGACACCTTAGATATTGATGCAACATTACCCATGCTGTACGGCAAAGTGCAATTTGATATTCCAGCAACGGGATTTTACGTTGGTGCCGATGCCAGCTTTATTGATATCGATGGCGACTCTCTCAGTGACATAACCCTCAGAGGTGGCTACGCATTTGATAGCGTCGTCGATTTAGGAATAGAGTTTGGTTATCGCATTATCGAACTGGAACTCGACGACCTTGATGATTTTAATACCGACATTGAAATCGATGGTTTTTACGGCGCTGTGACTTTTCATTTTTAGACGTAGCTCTTCACTTTTAACAGATACGTTAAAAAATCGCAAAATTCAATCGCCCCCAAATAAGATGCTCGATAATTTCGAGCATCTTGAACAAGATTAAAAACCATTCATAAACTCGTACAACATCTTGTTGCATATCAAACAAAGTTATACCGCGTTACTTTACAAATTATCTTTCGCGACCTTCTCTAAAATCACATACAACTCCCTAAAAATATCGTAACAAATAAAGTGTTGTGTCCCTTCCAAAAGCTAAGCCGTTGAAAATACATAATAATTACTGAGCAAGTAGTCATCCAAACAGAGTTGAATGACCTCTCCCAATCAATAAAAGGCATAGCCTTTGCTGAACTGGTTTATCAAAGATATATGCAAACAGTTTAACAAAACCGGCGGATTGCTCTTAATGAAATTACACATTGAAAGAGACATTGCGACTCGTATTCTAGAAGATTTTAATATTCTGCTCAGTAGCAACAGCAAAAATTCGTGGCAAGAGCAATTAAAACTTGCGGGGCGTATAGAAATTAAATTTTCTGATTTAACCAATGAACTCTTAGCATTACTTGTAGAACTCTACGCCAATAAAAATGCGACCAAATTCGCGGTCATGACATCCTTGCTAAATTCACGAGGTCATCCCTCCTTTGAAAGCAGCGATTTAGAAGAATTTCTAGCAAAACTCATTCAATATCTTTGCTATGATGCAATTAGAGGCTGGTTATTTTTATTAGACGGCGGTGGTTCACTACTGCCCTACGTCATTAGCCGCATCGATTACACACCCGGCGGTCAAGACGATCAGCCAAGAATACTTATAGAAATTAAAGCCAACACGCGTGGCAAACTTGCCAACAATCAAATTATTATCTCAGCACGTGATCTATCAAATTTGTCGGTGGCGGAGATTTTAGCCGAAAAAGGCTATTTAAAAGAAAGCCCAGAACTTATTGCCGAATTCGACCAAAGCAATATCAAATACCAACAATGGCGCAGTGATTTTGGCGAGCAATTCTCAGCACTTGGTACCGGAATTTATGCCGAAGACCCAAGTGCCAATCAGCGAAAAACAGATTGGTCACAAAAAACACGGGTTATCTTATCAACATCAGGCAGTCCGGCCAGAGTTGTTAACGACGAAGCCATTTTAACCCAGCGCGAATTAACGTTAAATCAAGCCAACACGGTATTAAAGCCTTTAACTAAAAAAATCGACCGAAACTCGCCTTTTTCGCCAAGTACCGAAAAAATTATCGAACACCTTCAAACAACTTTTTCCGAGAACAGCTTTACCGAAATTCCGATGCATGGGTTTATTTTAATGTTTCACCTAGAATTGCATCATCATCTTTGGGTTCATGTCGATAATATCGAACCCTACCGTTACCAACCGGAATTAAAAGATAAATTAGTACTCCCTACCGAACATGTCGAATTAATTGATATTTTAACCGCCGAAATGGAAATATTAATGGAAGACATCGTAGAGGGAAAATCTGGCGGCACTACCGTATTGTGCAGCGGCCCACCGGGTGTTGGTAAAACATTAACCGCAGAAGTTTATGCAGAAATTATTCGCCGACCATTGTACCGTGTTCACTCAGGCCAATTAGGTTTGAATGTAGCCGAGATGGAAGCTAATTTAAAAGACGTATTAATTCGCGCGCAGCGCTGGGGGGCGGTTATGTTAATTGATGAAGCCGATGTCTACATAAAACGCCGCGACGACAATTTAACAATGAATGCTGTTGTGGGCGTATTTTTGCGCGTACTGGAATATTTTAACGGCTTGTTATTTATGACCACGAACCGAATCGATGATATCGACGAAGCCATAATTTCACGCTGTATTGCCATGATTCGTTACCAGCAACCCAACGAACAAGAACGCGCAAAAATTTGGCAGGTAATGTCACAACAATTTGGACTAAACCTCACCGAAGACATGTGCGAAACACTTTCAAACCACTTTCCTAAAACCAGCGGCCGCGACATAAAAGGTCTCGCCAAACTCGTTGCACGATTTTGCACCTATCGAAATATTGGCGCAGATATTAATATATTTGAACACTGCGCGAAATTTAGAGCAATAGATATCGCGAACCTAAACGATTAAATTAAACTGGTAAAAATTTTGCCGTTAATCTCAAAAAATGAGTCGATAAAAATCAATTGAATTAAAAATTTTTATCCAACACACTTACAGTGAAATCAATCTTACTGTGATATCAATCAGATTTTTACCACTCCATACACAATATACTGCATGTTTAGATTAGCAAACATAAGGTAATAGCAATGCGATGCCCAAATTGTGATAGCGGTATATCTTATTATTTTTTAGAGGAAGGAGGCGTTGAAGAAGGCGGAGAATTTGAATGCCCGTCTTGCCAAATTCAACTAAGACATATTGTTGATGAAGGAACCTATAACGGTGCTCAAGAAAAAACGTTGGAAATTGTCGATGACGACTAGGCCATTTGATTTAATTTTTTAAAATTTACTTATGCCATTTTCTATCTAAAAATACATCACTTTCTCTTAACAGCTCTGCATCGATTATGTTGCAAAAAAAACGACAAAAAAAAGAGCTATTGGTATAAACACTCAAAGCATTGTGGTTGTAAAACACCATTTTAGATATCTGTGTACAAGTGAAGTTATAACATACGAATAAAGGAGATATTCATATAGTACAAAATACCGAATCTTATTAGTCTCTGTAGTTCAACAATAATAATTTGGGGAACTACAATGATGACCGCGCACACATTTAACGACGAACATATTACTTGGCAATCTTTTGGTGATTTTACTCCGGCATTTTATTTTTCAATTCTTAACATTGATGAAAAAGCCCGTATTGCCGATGTTTTGTTTAAATTGCCCGCAAAGCAACAAATTGTTTTGCATCGCCATGTGGCTTTGAATCATATCTTCGTTATTCAGGGTGATCACTTTATTTATGAACCTGATGGAAGTGTAAAAGAAAAACGCGTAACCGGCAGTTATACTGTCTCACCTGCCAATGAAGTACCTCACAGAGAAGGTGGCGGTGATATTGATACGGTAGTTTTTTTTAGTATACGCCCAGGCGCACAAGAAGTATTGTATGAATTGCTGGACGATGACGGCGCATTGTTAGATACCGTTACGTTTGCAACGCTTGTCGCAATCAATGCAGCCAAGATGGAACAATAACCTTTAAAGTCTTTTAACGTTATGAAGCTCTGATTACTGTAATCAGAGCTTCTTATGAATTAGTTTAAGATACTAGATCAATCCATATTTAAAACCAATTCGAGCAAGCTCAATGTCGTTTTTTACACCCAGTTTTATTTTGATCTGATAATGATAGTTATGAACGGTCTTGCTGGAAATTGACAAGGCATCTGCGATGGCTTGGGCATCTAATCCATTTAATAACATTTGCAGAATTTCAAATTCCCTTGGGGATAATTCTCGAATAGGATTTGCAGGCTCTGTTAACAGCGCTATTGCTAAATCGGATGATATATCTGGGCTTATAAACTGTTGTCTTTTAGCAACTTTATAAACCGCTTCAATAATTATCTCTGCTGGGCTACTTTTGGTTACATAACCTAGTGCACCGGCACGAATGGCTTGACTGATAAATATTGGATCACGGTGCATTGAAAAAATTAAAATACGAACATTACCGTCTTTTCGAATAAATCGTTGTAAAAGCTCTATGCCGCTAATATCAGGCAAACCAATATCCAACACAATAACATCTGGATTTTTGGATTTCCAAATATCAAGCGCTCGTTGCGCGGTTTCGGCTTCACCAATTACCGTTAGATCCGGTTGATTTTCGAGTAATCGTCTGTAACCGGCTCGAACCACCGCATGGTCATCAACCAACAACAGAGTAATTTTATCCATAGGTTTGACCTGTAGTATTGGCATTGAGTTTAATCTTTGCGATTACGCAAACACCGTCGGTTTTATTTTGAATAATCTCAAATACGCCACCCAATGCCGCTACCCGTTCTCGCATGCCTAGAACACCATTGCCCGCGTTAGTTTCGTCAATATTTAAACCACAGCCATTATCGTTGATGGTGATATCAATCTCGTCGCTGCTTTTTTTAATTGAAATAATGATTTTTGTTGGTTTGCCATGCTTTAGAGCGTTAGTCAGCGATTCTTGCACAATGCGATATATCGTCACATTGGTATTATCGTCCAAGCCATCAAGTTTTCCATCAACCTCAAAAATAATACACAAATCAGGTAGTCGTCTTTGCCAACTTTCCACCAGGTAATCTAGGCTGGATTTTAATCCAAACTCCGTCAATCCTTGAGGCCTCAGTTGAGAAAGAAGATTTTGCAAATTAGCCATTATGTCTGATGTGTTCGTTTTTATTGAAACAATTGCCGGTAAGGCTTGTGGATCAGTTGATTTTAAGCGAGACGACAAAAACGTTGAATCTGCCGAAATAGCCGTTAACAGTTGGCCAAATTCGTCGTGCAACTCTCGGGCTAAATAGCGACGCTCTTCTTCTCTTACGGTGAGTAAACGTTGCGCTAAAACTCGTTGCTCGGCCAAAGTACATTCTAATCGACTGGTAAGATGATCAAAACCAACGGTAATTCTTCTTAGTTCTCTTAATTCTGGTTTGGGCATTCTAGCAGTTAGATCGCCGTTTTCTAATAAACTGATGGTTTTTAATATTTCGTCGGTTGGATTAAGTGCTTTTCTAACCGGCAAATAAATCAATAAGTTCAAAAGCAAAATACTCAACGTCATAATAAATACAACACTGAGCTGTTGCCAGATTTTGTTACTTTCATGATTTATATTTGGATAGGTGATCAGTTGTCCAACGACGACACCCGAATTACTGGTATGCAGTGAGCTTTCTGAACGCATATTGATATCAATGAGTTTACTTAGTCCCAAAGATATAATTCTTGGCGAAGCACTCTCGTCACCAAAACATTGATCAATAACCGTTTGATTAAAAATATTTTTAACCTCTGTACAGACACCCATTGCAGACGCAATGTCTGAAATTGAGGTTAAAGAGATATCTTCAAGACGATCTAAACTGAATTGGAATGATCCTTTAGTTCTTGTTACTTCATTTTTAAGAAGCTGCACTAAGGTATTGCCAGATTGCATAATATTCGTTTGAATTCGTACCTTCGCCTGATAAAAAATCACCACCGACGCGCACAAACAAACCAACAGCGCGAATACAGTAACCCGGACCATAAGAACTCTTACTAAATTCACTTCATTACCTTCGCTGGGCCTGACCGATTCGCCGATATTGTGATTCATTGATTAATGGTCTCTTCTGAACTTTGCGATGGATTTAGGCAATAAAGCGCTGTACCGCCGATATGAATAATACTGAGTCTTGTCTTGATCGTCACCTAAGTGAGTAGTATGAATTTTTCCCTCTATACTTTAGGAAATATTCCTTTAATCAAACTGAGCAACTAAAAAGCTTAAGATTTTCTAGGAACATCTGATTAACTCATCCTTGATTTAATCAGAGGACAGAAATTGAAAATGTGATTTCCAATTTCTTCACAATTTCAATCACTTACAGTTCTTGAAATTGACGACACATCCTTGTGTTGCGAGAAACTCTAGGTTAATCAGAGTTTCCTCTAATATAAGTTGTGTTATCTGATGAGTATTTTTATGCGATCATTCATCTTGTAGGATGATCTTTTATGAATAATGACCGTAAATCGTCACATACCGAGATATTTACCCAAGCACCGATTAATCGAGACTTTCTTTTACAAGACCCGACGGATGCTGAAAATGTAATCGTTGATCGCAGGTTTTAGAAACAACGGACTCATTTAATTCTAATACACCTAAAATCAACCACTGCGCTTTATGTTTTTCTTTTAACTCACCTTCGGCAACACTAATGTTCCATACGAGTTTGTTATTTGTGTAGTGTTCGACTTGTAATTCATCTCGAAAATCATCTTGATCAACTCGGCTAATATTTTCGTCAGCGGTTAATTTTAACCAAGTCGGAAAACGCGGATTTTCATTGGCAGTATTATTGAATCTGGCAAGATTATCCACGGGACGATATTCTATTCTCGACTCTTCACCGCTAACTTCACGATCTGCTCTAGAAAAATCTTTTTGCAACCGTAGCATGGTTCCCCATTTACTGATGGGCGGCAGCGCGCCAAGCTCTGGAGCGTTATCCATTTCGAGATCAAGAATATGTCGGCTTTTAACACCACCTAAAGAATTCATTACGAATAAATTAATGCTCGGAATGAATTCTTCACGGTTTTGATTTGGAAAAAATTTAATCGCCATACCAAAAGCGCGTTTGTGTTTTTGCAAGGTGCCATCTAAAGCAACCGAGGCGCGAACAATTACCGGTACATCGGTACCTTTTTTTAATAATCCCGTGTATTCGGAAGCTTGCTGAATTCGCCAAGTTCCCGAAAAACAAATGCCATTGGCCTGAAAAATTTTTTTTCCTTGAGGAAAATCGTACAAATCGCCGCTGAAGCTAAGGCTGCGTCGCGCAGCTTGCAGCGCTAGGTTATCGGCTGAGTCGCCAGATTGCCCGAACAGTTGTTTAGTTACGGTGTAATAAGGTAATTGTTTATAAGGATCAGAAAAAACTTCGGTATAAATTTTCTGAAAACTGGCGTTTTCTGAAGAATGTGCATTTATCCGCGTTGATTCACGCTCTGAAGCACCAACGCCGGTAGTTAGGGTTGCAGTGAACACTAACAACCAGTACCAATTTCTAAGTTTTCTGAAATGTTTAGAAAACAGCATATTTTTTACCTTTCTAAATTGCATAATTCCAACTGCCCCTTACTTTAAGGTTATCCGATATGCAAAGAGCAGACATACTTAAAAGCACGCTCAATCGAATGCAACATATTGATGCGCCCAACCAAATTTTGGGCCGCAGTCAAACCATCGGCTGTGTGGCGGTAGAGATCACACAAAGATGCAACCTGGACTGTTCACTATGTTATTTGTCTGAACACTCTCAGTCGATAAAAGATATTCCTCTGGCAGAAGTGTTTCGGCGCTTAGATATGGTTGTTAAGCACTATGGGCGCGGAGTGAACGTTCAGATTACCGGTGGCGATCCCACGTTGCGCAAGCACAAGGAGCTGATCGAAATCGTAGCCTACGCAGCAAATATTGGCCTTTATCCAGCATTGTTCACCAATGGCATTGCCGCTACTCGAAGTTTGCTAGAAAAGCTGGCTGAGGTCGGTTTAAAGGATATTGCCTTTCACGTTGACACTACACAAAAACGCACGGGCTATAGCAGCGAAAGTCAGTTGAACGAAATTCGTGCTGAATACTTAGAAAGGGCTCGAGGTTTGGGTTTAATGGTGATATTTAACACCACGGTACACAATGATAACTTTCACGAACTGCCAGAGATCTTAAAATTTTTTCGTGACAATGCCGATGTTATAGGCCTTGCATCATTTAATTTACAAGCCGAAACAGGCCGTGGTGAATGGGGTTCTCGTGAGGCGATTGTCAGCCAAGCGACCGTTAAACAAACCATCGAATCCCTAGCGGGTAAACAATTACCTTGGGAGGCCGTACGAGTTGGTCATAAAGATTGCCACAGTTATCTGCCAACCTTGGTGACTCATGGCGAAATATTTCCTGTTGTTGAAGACAGCCGGTTGGTAGCTGATTTTCTGGCAAATTTTGCTGAACTCACCAACAGACAGTATTCAAACCGCCGTGAACTGATTGCAACGGCTCTAAAAACAGTGTTAAAAAATCCTGAATGGTGGGGCCGTGCCTTAACGTTTGGTTGGTATCACGTTAAAAATTTAACGAAGGCAATGCTTTTAAGTAAAGGCCAAGTTCATCAGTTGACTTTTTTTATTCAGAACTTTATGGATGCTAGAAACCTCGACGCCGATAGAATTCACGCCTGCTCGTTTATGGTAATGACTGACGAAGGCCCCGTGTCTATGTGCGAGCACAATGCCAAGCGTGATAATTATATTCTTAAAACGCTTGGGGTCACCAACGAGAAAGGGCAAATCGAAATCTACGAGCCGCTCTCTAAACCAAAACCTACACGTTCAAAAAATTCAGACATAAAATTGTTAGATACCGTTGAGATCTTCTAATGAACACTTCAAGAATTAACTTTTATTCAAAATTTTTCGTATTTATTAGCGGAATTATTTTATTGTTTAACAGCGTATTTGCTTTTTCCGAAGATAAAAAAAGCTTTAGTGCCAGCAATTACCAAGCTGCCATGCAATCTTGGGCACAACTGTTAAATACGCATGTGGATGAACAAGGTCGAATCGATTTTCGAACAATTGCAGAAAATCCGCAGTCGCTATCGGCCATTGTTGAAGTTATAGAAAATTACGGCCCGCAGACGAATCCGTCTGATTTCACTGATAAAAATGCGATTTTGGCGTATCACATTAATGCTTATAACGCTCTTGCTATGAATGGCGTTATCGAGCGTGGTATTCCCAAAGGCTTTACCAGCACACTAAAACGCGCGTCTTTTTTCGTGTTAAGAAGCGTGGTTGTAGATGGTAAAAAGACCAACCTGTACCAATACGAAAACAAAGTCATTCGTCCACTAGGAGAACCCAGAGTGCATTTTGCACTAAATTGTATGGTTAAAGACTGTCCGCGATTACCGCAACAACCTTTTAGTGCAGAACATTTAGATAAAGAACTAGATGCTGCCGCCCATGAATTTTTCGATAAACCGGTGCATTTTCGCTTAGATTCAGAAAAGAAACGCGCTTATGTTTCTGAGATTTTAAAATTTTATACAGAAGATTTTGTAGAATCGGGTAAGAAAAAAGATTTACCGATTTATATCAACCAATATTTGAGCGAAAAAATTCCACAAGACTATAAAGTAAGTTTTATCGATTACGATTGGCATATTAACCAACAACCGTAACCATCAATATCTTGCGATCGCAAGACATAAAAAAAGGAACTCTAGATTAACCTAGAGCTCCTTACTTGATAGTCAAATCTCTTCGTGAGTAAATTAATAAACCATTGGAACCTCTGATTAACCTAAAAATATTTAGGAACCTCTGATTAACCTAAAAATAT
>CALMJT010000178.1 GCA_937864365.1 uncultured Alteromonadales bacterium
CATTGACACCATCCAGTTACACAACATACCGCGAATAAAAATGGTAAACCAACCCGCTACACCGTGCTCTTTGTAACCCAATGTACGCGACTCACCAATGCTGCCTACTTTTTCTGCCAAAGCGCCGCCATCGGTGTGATAACCGTAGGTCAAAATAAACGAGGCAAAAAATGCAACGGTAAGAGCACCTGCGAAGTTACCCACAAACACCAAGCCCCAGTTTCTGAATAATTGACCCATGGTACAGCCAGGACGACGATCAATGACTGAAAGCGGAACCAAGGTAAATACACCGGTAAGTAGATCGAATTTCATTAAATACAGCATGATGAAACCGACCGGGAAGAGAAGCGCGCCCACTAGTGGTTGGCCAGTTTTAACAATAACGGTAATCGCAAAAAACGCAGCCAATGCCAAGATAGCACCTGCCATGTAAGCACGGATAACGGTATCGCGACCCGACATGTAAATTTTAGATTCGCCAGAATCTACCATTTTTGTGACGAATTCATTCGGTTCTAAGTAGGACATAAACAGACACTCCCCAGTGGTGTGGTAAAAGGTATACGTCTGTAATAGCAACCTAGGGGCCAAAAGCACAAAATTGATTCATTTCAATAACTTAGATTAATTCTCCTGCTCTTTTACAAATTTTCTCATCATGTTACTGAACCAAAATGTATATATGAGATATTTTATGCCTTAAAATAAATCACTATATAGATATCAGCCTGTTACATTTAATGGCATTAACGCACCAGTTAAATGCATAAAGAGTTATTTAAAACGAATGTTAAATAATAAAAATCATCCAACATGCCTTAAAAATCCAGAAAAAATACGGATTTAGTCGTAAAAAAATAAATCATTCAAACAGGTTTTTAGCTAAAACGCAGTAAATACGGGAGCTTAGGGAGCGACCTAATAAGAGGCATTTTTGAAAGAGACTCTAATACCTATTAGCAAGAGCCTTATATGATTGTTAATTGGAGTGTTGTTTATTGGAGCGATTCTTAATTGAGATGAGCAAATTCCATTGAACCGCACAAGCAGATTCAACAATTATCGCCGCAAGTCGCTGAGGATTTGCAGTGAATTATTTTACGGTAGTGTAGTGTTAAACCGAAAAACAAGGAACGGAAGAGCTGTCAGACTGCCTTGCATTGTTAGATTCACTCATTCGTGACCTTCCTTACAAATTTACGAATAAGGTGTTTGTCGTTAACGCCAGCAAACAAACGTCTTACTGCTTCATTATTCGGTTCGGAATACTTCATGAATCTCTTGCCGTAAACGCCGTGTTGACAAAACTTTTGCTTATTCTCAAGTCCTTGCAATATTAATCGCACTTTCTCGGATACTTCAACATATCTTAGTGCAATATTGGTTAGATCACGGGTTTTTATGTCAGATATTATGTACCTATGTATTACTCGATTTCTTAACTTATACAGAGCATTAAGCTCATTGTGGTCATTATTTGTAATGACTTTATATTTAAGAGCATCGTCGTATATTTTACGCTCCATCAAGCCGCGCTCATCCTCTGCCTGAAAAAGATATTTAAGTGGGACCTCGTCCGTCTGATTCTCAAGCTGGATGGAAATGACTATGCATAACCTCAGGAACGCATCGATCTGATTGGCTGAAACGGCAATTATTTCGATATAGGAATCAGATTCGATCGCATTATCGAGAAGATCATATGATGCAGCCAAAGCTCCTTGAAATCGATCAAACTTATCCATATCAGAAGCCAGCTTTCGGTCATTAGGCGGAACGATCACCAAAGATTTTAAAATAGTATCGACTAAGTGAATTTCATCATTTGTCCGCTCATCGTTTTTAAGATTTGCATCGTAGATATATTTACCAATTAAAGCCTGGTCTGCTAGCGCTCCAAAAAACATGTGAACACAGAATTCTGAATCATCCATCCTCGAGGGACGCCATGTAAGACTTGGTACACCATTTGGATACTGGTCTGCGAGTTTAGGCGCAAGCTCCTCAAGTGGGTAACAGCTAATCTGAAAACATCCCTTAGCGTTTTCATAGGGCTGAAAACTGTATGGGGACTTTTCCTCTTCGCCTTCCACAGCAGGGTTTAGGTATTGCCACCCTATTGGAATTTGAATCAGGAATATTCCATTCGGCTCTGTCCAATGTTTCATTCGGTTGTCCTGCGATAAATCTAACAGTAGAGGTAACATGCGGTAATAAAAGCATTGAGCCTAAATCCCAATGCTTTTGCTGACTCAATGCTTTTGCTAAAGAGGCACTTACTGTTCTGTTCTTATCGAGTAATTGCGTTAAGTATTTCAGCCAATCGAATTCCGGCTTGCTGTAGTCGTTCTTGAATAATGGCTTTGTTTTTCTGAGCGTAATCTTTTCGCAACGGCGGTAGATTTTTAACATCCTTATAAATCACTAGAACCTGATCATAGGATTCACTGGCCCACTGTTCTGGACTTAGGCTCTTCCGCCAATCTCTTTTTTCATCAGCATTTATGGATTGATTGAGGCGCTTTGCCGATTTTTTCCACTTTTTAAATCCGTTTTGTTCAACCAACCAAGTATCCCAAACGGCGTGTAAGTTACTTTCAACTAAGTGATCTGAATGGATATGTTCAGCAACCATGACCTGAATTTTGTTGCCACCCCAGTCTTCTGAATAACTTACATGCAAGGGCTGATGTATGTCGCCAACAAAATGGCCAAGCAATAAGAGCGCTTGAGCTTGATCACCGGATTGGGTGTTTAACGCTTTGATATTGTCGTGAATGGCTCTGGTCACGCAGGATTTTTGCCCACAAATTTGGTTATCTTCGCTGAATTTTTTGGCATCTTTGGGCACGTTTACGTAGTGCATTGGCCCCAAATAATCGTACTGATGATCACTGCGAATTTGATCGGCCCAATTACAAGATTGCGCAAAGTTCTCAAAACCTTTTTCTTTATACAGCGGTTTAATCCATTCTTGCGTAGTCGAGTCTAGGTTCTGCCAGGCGATTTCGCAGACAATGGCGTGCCCGGAGGCTCCCCATGCCAGTACTGAATGACTGTGCAATGCTGCTGAAGCAACGGCACATAAGCTCAAGATGGATAAAACCGAGCGATGAAGTTTCATGGCAGGAATCTCTCAATGAATTTAGCGCTAAAAATGTAATCTAGTGAAAACGAACAGATACAAAAAAACCCGCAACAGCGGGTTTTTTTAGCACAAAGAAGATGACGATATTATTATTCGTCAGCTGCTGGCGCTTCTTCTTTTGGCTCTGGTTTTTCCAAGGTTTCTTTAATAGAAAGCTTGATACGACCACGGTTATCGATATCCATACACTTAACGATAACTTTTTGGCCTTCTTGCAAGTAGTCAGAAACGTTATTTACACGTTCATGAGCAATTTGCGAGATGTGAACCAAACCGTCTTTACCTGGCAAGAAGTTAACGAACGCACCAAAGTCTACGATACGTACCACAGTACCTTCGTAGGTTGCGCCAATTTCTGCTTCTGCGGTAATTTCTTGAATACGCTCAAGCGCACGTTGTAAAGAGTCGCCCTCACCGTAAATCTTAACGGTACCGTCGTCTTCGATATCCACAGACGCACCGGTTTCTTCGGTAATAGAACGGATGGTTGCACCGCCTTTACCAATGATGTCGCGAATCTTATCAGGATCAACTTTGATGGTTTCGATACGTGGCGCACTAGACGCTACTTGACCGCGAGATTCAGAGATCACTTTGTTCATTTCAGCAAGAATGTGCAAGCGCGCATCCATTGCTTGTTTCAAAGCAATTTCCATAATTTCTTCGGTGATACCTTCAATCTTGATGTCCATTTGCAGAGCAGTAACACCGTTGGCGGTACCCGCTACTTTAAAGTCCATGTCACCAAGGTGGTCTTCGTCACCTAAGATATCGGTAAGAACTGCGAACTGCTCGCCTTCTTTAACCAAGCCCATAGCAATACCAGCAACCGGTGCTTTAAGCGGTACACCTGCGTCCATAAGCGCAAGGCTTGAACCGCACACAGATGCCATAGAGCTTGAACCGTTAGATTCGGTAATTTCACTCACAACACGCATGGCGTATGGGAATTGCTCTTCGGTTGGAAGAACCGCAGCAACACCACGACGCGCTAAACGACCGTGGCCGATTTCACGACGACCGGTTGCACCCATACGACCTGCTTCACCCACCGAGTAAGGAGGGAAGTTGTAGTGCAACATGAAGTTGTCACGACGCTCGCCTTCGAGTGAGTCAATGATTTGTGAATCGCGAGAAGAACCTAGAGTAGCAACAACCAAGGCTTGGGTTTCGCCACGAGTAAACAACGCAGAACCGTGTACTTTTGGCAATACGCCAACTTCTACCGCAATTGGACGAACGGTTTTATTATCGCGGCCATCAATACGAGGCTGGCCAGCAACAACCGCTGAACGAACGGTGTTTTTCTCTAGTTTGGCAAATTCGCCTTTAACATCGTCAGCCGAGAATTCGCTGCCTTCGATAGCGATTTGCGCGATGGCTTGAGTACGAAGTTCGTCTAGCTTTTTGTAACGTTCTTGCTTATCGGTAATACGGTAAGCTTCTGCAATAGCTTCAGCCATTGCACCGGCAACCGCTTCTTTAAGCGCTACGTTAGTTTCTGGAGCAGACCACTCCCAACGCTCTTTGCCAGCGTCACGAGCCAATTCTTCCACCGCCGCAATGATGACTTGCATTTCTTGGTGAGCAAATAATACCGCACCCAACATGATGTCTTCTGGAAGCTCATTGGCTTCTGATTCAACCATCAATACCGCGTCTTTGGTACCAGCAACAACCATGTCTAACTCAGAGGTAGCAATCGCTGCGTAAGTTGGGTTAAGCAAGTAGCCGTCTTCTTGGGTGTAGCCAACACGCGCTGCACCAATTGGACCATTAAACGGAACGCCGGAAATAGCCAATGCCGCAGAAGTACCAATCATTGCGGCGATATCTGGGTCTACATTTTTATCAGCGGACAAAACAGTACAAACTACTTGTACTTCGTTGTAAAAACCTTCAGGGAAAAGCGGACGAATTGGACGATCAATAAGACGAGAAGTTAGCGTTTCTTTTTCACTTGGGCGGCCTTCACGCTTGAAAAAACCACCAGGAATCTTACCAGCTGCGTATGCTTTTTCTTGATAATGCACAGATAGAGGGAAAAAGTCTTGGCCCTCTGAGGCTTTCTTGGCACCAACCACGGTGCACAATACCGACGTGTCGCCAACTGTGGCGACGACTGCACCTGACGCCTGACGAGCTATTCGTCCGGTTTCTAATGTCACGGTGTCATTGCCGTATTGAAATGTTTTTATTACAGGATTCACGACAATATCCTTATGATTTATACGACTTTTCGATTCGAAAATAGACAGAAAATACGAGGAACCGAAAAGATCGGAGAACTGAGATAACAAAGTGCCCGCTCATGCGGGCACTTTGAAGTAGGTTTAGCGGCGTAGACCCAATTTTTGGATCAATGCAGCATAACGATTGACATCTTTCTTTTTAAGATAATCAAGTAACTTACGGCGCTGGTTAACCATGCGGATCAAACCACGACGAGAATGGTGGTCTTGTTTGTGATCAGCGAAGTGACCTTGAAGTTTGTTGATGTTTGCAGTTAGCAAAGCAACTTGTACTTCAGGGGAGCCAGTATCGGTCTCAGAAGTTGCGTGTTCTTTAACGATAGCCGCTTTTTCTTGAGCACTCAGTGCCATAGGTATTTCCTCTTAATTAATTTAAAATATGCCGTATGATCGGCTATACGATCAACCTTCTAAGGCCTGCCCGCGCATATTTACAGACAGGTCTGAGAACCGAAAACTACTATAGCTAGTACATGAGTTTGCGATTCTAATGAGGCGAACCTCATGTTCTTTAGGATTCTAGACAAACATTCGCCCAAAGGGCGCATATTTATTCAGAAATTTCCCAGAAAGGCAACTTTTCCACGAAAATTAGCCTTTATTTATTGCTTTTTTACTGTTGGTTTTTACGGTTAAAGCACATAAACCTGTGCCTTAAAGTTTATTTAGTCGATAACAACCAGTCTTTTGGGTTGCACACGAGAACCTTCGGTAATCGCGCCTAAACCTAAGAATGCACCCTCGGCTGAAAACACTCGTACATCCTTAGCGACCGCAAGCTCAGAAAAATCTGCACTAAACACCGAATTACCATGAGAGAAGTATTTTTCACTCTCTGCGGGTATTATCACCGACGGCAAACTGGCAACCGGAGAATCAACAGGTGCGAGTAATTCATCGGATTTTGCTGAAAACATCTGCCAGAGCGCTTCTTTCGAAAGCTCTTCTGGCTGATCGTCAGGCAACCATTCTTGCAGCTGCTCTAAAGTGACACACTGATCCAAAAAATAAGGACCAGCTTGGGTTCGTCTCAACTGCGTGACTGTAGCACCGACACCCAAAGCAAAACCCAAATCGAGCGCAAGGCTGCGAATATAGGTGCCTTTGGAGCAAAAAACGTCAACATCGATTTCTGGCTGCGGACCACTTCGAAAGTTCAACAATCGGTATTCGTAGATTTCTACCGATCGCGGTTTACGCTCGATTTCAACACCACTGCGCGCCAGCTTATAAAGAGGCTGGCCTTGGTGTTTTAATGCTGAGAACATCGGCGGTACCTGTTCAATGCAACCACGAAAATTCTCAATCGCGTTTTCTATTTGCTCAAGGGTAATATGCGACGCGTCTTGATCGACAACGACTGGGGCGTCCATATCGCCACTTTCGGTCTCAAGCCCAAGTCGAAAAGTCGCTTGATAGCGCTTATCCGAATCGAGTAAAAACTGAGAAAACTTGGTCGCTTCACCAAAGCACAACGGCAAAACACCACTTGCTAAAGGATCAAGAGCACCGGTATGTCCGGCTTTTTGTGCCCTTAACAGATATTTTGCCTTTTGCAGAGCCTGATTTGAGGATAACCCCAAAGGCTTGTCGAGCAGTAAGACCCCGTGTATGGGAAATCGTACACGGGATTTTTTCTTTTCAACCATAACTTAGCTTTCAGACTCGTCCGAATGATTAGCTCGATCAGAGGCAATGGCTTGATCGATCAAACGTGATAATGCCTGACCACGAGTAGAAGTTTCGTCATAGATGAACTGTAAGCGTGGCGTAATGCGAGTATCGAGCTCTCGCGCCAGTAATGTGCGCAAAAAGCCGGAGGCTTTATTAAGCGCCGCCACCGCTGCTTTACGCTCGTCTTCCGACTCGCGGTCAACAATGGTGACATACACTTTTGCCAATGAAAGGTCGCGAGTTACCACGACCTCATTGATATTAACCATTCCAACACGAGGATCACGAACCTGGTCGCGCACTGCAACGGCCAGGATTCGCATAATGGCATCGCCTAGGCGATCCGTTCTTTTAAAGTCTTTTGGCATAGTTTCTCAAATTAGGTTAACGATTATTAAAGCTCACGAGCAACTTCTTTTACATCGTAGACCTCAATTTGATCGCCGACCTTAACATCGTAATCTTTTACGCCAATACCACATTCAACACCGTTACGAACTTCGTTGACATCGTCTTTAAAGCGACGCAACGACTCAAGCTCACCTTCAAAGATTACTACGTTATCGCGCAATACACGGATTGGCTTAGAGCGATAAACCGTACCTTCGGTAACCATACATCCGGCCACTTGACCAAATTTTGGTGAACGGAAAACTTCGCGCACATCGGCAATACCAACAATCTCTTCAATGCGTTCTGGTGCCAACATACCGGCAAGCGCAGATCTCACGTCATCAAGAAGCTGATAAATAATGCTGTAGTAACGAATTTCAACCGAAGAATCTTCAGCCAAAGTACGTGTTGCAGTACCCGCACGAACGTTAAAGCCAAGTACAACCGCACCGGAGGTTACCGCAAGGTTGATGTCGTTTTCAGTGATTCCACCAATGCCCGAAGACACGATGTTCACTTGAACTTCATCGTTACCGATATCCATTAGTGCAGCGGTGATTGCTTCTAGAGAACCACGAACGTCTGCTTTAAGCACAACAGGAAGAACTTTCTTCTCATTACCGCTCATGTTAGCGAACATGTTTTCAAGTTTCGCCGCTTGTTGACGTTGAAGTTTCTCTTGATGCTCACGGTCTGAACGCTGTGAAGCCACTTCACGAGCTTTACGCTCATCCGATACAACAATAAAGTCATCGCCCGCATCTGGTGGAGCATCTAAACCTAATATTTCTACTGGCGAAGATGGACCTGCTTTTTCAACGGATTGACCAAATTCATCGGTCATTGCACGAACACGACCAAAGCTTTGACCCGCCAACAAGATGTCGCCGCGTTTCAACTCGCCGTTTTGAACCAGCACAGTCGCAACAACACCGCGACCACGATCCATACGGGATTCGATAACAACACCGCTTGCCGGTACGTTAACTTGAGCAGAAAGCTCTAGTAATTCAGCCTGTAGTGAAACCGCTTCCAATAGCTCATCGATACCTTCACCAGTATGTGCCGATACGTTGATGAACTGAGTGTCGCCACCCCATTCTTCCGGAATTACCTCAAGCTGAGTCAATTCATGACGAACGCGATCGGGATCAGCTTCGTGCTTATCGATCTTGTTAACGGCAACAACAATAGGTACACCGGCAGCTTTGGAGTGTTCTACAGCTTCGCGAGTTTGCGGCATTACACCGTCATCGGCTGCAACCACTAGAATTACTACGTCGGTACACTGGGCACCGCGAGCACGCATTGCAGTAAATGCGGCGTGTCCGGGAGTATCTAGGAATGCAATTTCGCCTTGACCGGTCTTCACTCGGTAAGCACCGATGTGTTGTGTAATACCACCCGCTTCGCCCGAGGCTACCTTGGCGTTACGAATGTAATCCAATAGCGATGTTTTACCGTGGTCAACGTGCCCCATTACGGTTACCACAGGTGCACGATTTACGGTTTCACCTTCAGCTTGGGTTACCGATTCAATCAAATCGTCTTCCATCTGGGTGTCGCTAACGTATTTAACCTTGTGGCCCATCTCCCCAACGATCAGCTCGGCAGTATCGCGGTCGATAGCTTGGTTTACGGTGGCCATGATGCCCATTTTCATGAGCTGCTTAATGACCTCGCCTGCCTTGATAGACATTTTTTGGGCAAGGTCGGATACAATGATGGTATCCCCAACTTCTACTTCATGCACAATTTTCGTGGTTGGCTTCTTAAATCCGTGTTTATTTTTAATCTTGAGAGTCGCTTTTGAACGTCTACGCGCTTGCGCATCGGCATCATCATCGTCATCGTCAAAATCGAGAAGTTTCTTAAGGTTGGTCTTTTTCGGACCTAAGCCTTTAGGCTTGGTAGCACCTTTACCTGCCTTCTTAACGTGTTTTGGTTCATCATCGTCATCTTCATCGTCTTGATGACGCTTCTTAGCCACAGGTTTAACATGAGCAACTTCGGTTTTGGGCTTTTCTTTACCCGCCGTCTTTTTCTCTTTCTCAGTCTTCTCTGCTTCTAGAACACGTTTTTTCTCTTCAAGCACAGCCTCTGCTTTTTCTTCATCGACCTTGCGCTGACGCATGGCGGCAAGACGACGCTCTTCGAAGTCGTCTAATGTAAATGACTTACGAGGCTCAATTGCTTCAGATTCGGTAGTTTCAACCGTATTTTCGGTTTCAGTTTCACCGTTATCAGAGGCAGGTTCGTCATCGGATACACCTTCATCTGCCGCTACTGATTCCGCAGCCACAGTTTCTGGTACTTCTTCGACAACTGCTTTCGGTTCTTCAACCACAGTCTCAACTGATGCTTCTTCAGCAACAACGGTTACTGAAACTTCTGGTTGATCTACGGCTTCTGTGGATGTTTCAACAGTAGATTCTTCAGCAACATCAATATTTGCATCTGCTTCTGATTGCAATTCTTCTGCGCTAACTTCGCCGTCAGACAATGTGTCTTCTTGCTCAAGTTCTGGATCACGCTTCACGTAGGTACGTTTTTTACGCACTTCAACATTGACGGTTTTACGGTTACCCGCTTTTAACGTCGTCGTTGTTTTACGCTTTAACGTAATTTTTCGTGGTGCTTCACTAGCATCACCATGACTACTTTTTAAGAAAGACAGAAGTTTCTGTTTTTCGTCGTCAGATACCAATGAATCAGGACTTTCATGATCTAGACCAGCGTCTTTCATTTGGCTCAGCAGGCGTTCCACTGAGGCACCTACTGACTTGGCGAGTTCGCTTACTGTTACTTCGGCCATTATCACTCCTCAGTTTTTAATTATTTTCGCCGTCTGAGCCTGAGAACCAAGGCTCTCTCGCTTTCATAATCAATGCGGCGGCACGTTCTTCGTCAATCCCGTCGATATCTAACAACTCATCTACAGCAAGTTCTGCCAAATCATCCATAGTGGTGACTCCGCGGCTCGCCAAGGTGAAGGCAAGATGTCTTTCCATGCCTTCCATATTTAATAGATCGTCGGCAGGTTCGGCATTTTCCAATTGTTCTTCAGACGCAAGTGCTTGGGTAAGCAATGCATCTTTTGCTCGCGCACGTAGCTCTTCAGCAATGTCTTCATCGAAACCTTCGATGGAAAGCATTTCATCAAGTGGTACGTAGGCGATTTCCTCCAAGGAGGTAAATCCTTCTTCAACAAGAACTTCAGCGATATCTTCGTCGATATCCAGCGCTTGCATGAAGGTTTCCATGTAGCTGCCTGTTTCTTCTTGTTGTTTTTCTTTCCACGCTTCTAGGCTAAGTACGTTAATTTCCCAGCCGGTTAATTCGCCGGCAAGGCGTACGTTTTGACCACCCCGGCCAATTGCCATAGCAAGATTGTCTTCTTGTACAGCCACATCCATTGAATGGGTGTCTTCATCAACCACAATGGATTCGATTTCAGCAGGAGCCATGGCGTTGATTACGAACTGAGCTGGGTTTTCGTCCCACAGAACAATATCAACACGCTCATTACCCAATTCGTTAGATACCGCCTGGACACGTGAACCGCGCATACCAACACAAGCACCCACAGGATCGATTCGGCCGTCGTTGGTCGCAACGGCAATCTTAGCGCGAGAGCCTGGGTCGCGAGCAGCGCTTTTAAGTTCGATAACCTCTTCGGCAATTTCTGGCACTTCAATGCGGAACAGTTCGGTCAGCATTTCTGGGCAGGCACGGCTTAAGAAAAGTTGTGGGCCACGAGACTCGGTACGAATCTCTTTCAGAATGGCGCGAACACGATCGCCAACGCGGAAAATCTCACGGCCAACCAACTGATCACGTGGCATCAAGCCTTCAGCATTGTTACCCAGATCAATAATAATGTTGTCACGTGTTACCTTTTTAACGCTGCCGTTAACCAGTTCGCCCACTCGACTTCGGTACTCATCAACCACCTGAGCACGCTCGGCTTCACGAACTTTTTGTACAATAACTTGCTTAGCTGTTTGCGCAGCGATTCGTCCAAAACCAACGTTTTCAACGAGCTCGCGATAAACATCGCCAGCAACAAGATTGGTATCTTTTTCGTGTGCTTCTTCTAAGGTGAATTGGGTACCAAGTTCCGCGAGAGTATCGTCGTCCACAACTTCCCAACTACGATAGGTCACATAGTCGCCAGTTTTTCGGTCAATAGTCACTTGGATGGTGGAGTCTTCGTCGTATCGCTTTTTCGTAGCTGTCGCCAAGGCGACTTCAATAGCTTCGAATATCAAGCCTTTATCGACACCCTTTTCGTTGGATACCGCATCGGCAACCAGTAGGATTTCTTTGTTCATTCTTGCCTCTTTCACTCCACCCCTAGAACTGGGGAACAATTGTGGCTTTGTCTATGGAACTCATCGGTAGTAGATACTCCTCATCACCCATGAAAATGACTACATCTTCATCTTCTACCGCGCGGATTTGCCCTTTTATTTTACGTTTGCCTTCAAACGCCACTCGAAGGCGAATACTCACCTGCTCACCGATATATCGCTGGAACTGTTCTATTGTGAAAAGTGTGCGATCGGCACCAGGAGAGGAAACTTCTAAAGTGTATTGGCCGGTAATAGGGTCTTCTACGTCCAACACACTGCTGAGTTGTCGGCTAACACGCTCACAGTCTTCAAGGTTGACACCAGCTTCTTTTTCGATGAAAACGCGCAGTAGAGTATGGCGACCTTGGGAGATGTATTCGATTCCCCAAAGCTCACACTCCAGAGCCTCGACTGAAGGCCGTAAAAGTTCGGTTAACTGTTCAAGTCTTGCTGACATATTCGTGTTTTGGTCACTCTCCGATAACACAATCAATGATCGTTAGTAAAAATTAACCGGCTCTAGAAAACAAAAAAGGGCCCAAGGCCCATTTACTGTTCCCGGATAACCGGGATGATCATAAATATGAAAAAGCCCCTAGAGTATTGAGGGGCCTTTTCGTATTCCTGACCACTGCTGCGTTGCATAACAACTGACAACCAACGTAATTAGCACATGACAGATGCCACATCCCTAACAAACTGATGAACAAATATCATCAGGAAAAATTCTAAGCACTGGCCCAATTCATTCGGTAAAACCGAAGATGCAGCCACCATTTGTAGCACGTTACTATCACTGCCTGCTGAATCTTGTCGGATAAAATCCAGACATTTACGTTCAATCTAATTCAGCAACCATCAGTGAAGCGCTTACCCAGTTTTTGTATATGCATAATGCCTCAAAGGATAAACATTGAGCAGTTAAGCAAAAAAATCAAGGGTATAAACAAAAGTCAGTTGCGTCCGACTTGGAACACATCACTTTGGAGGGAGCCCATGCTAACGGGCGCGGATTATAACGACCCTGACGCGGTTATTCAAGTGAACCGCTAAAATAGAAGCAGATAATCTGAGCGAGGCCTCAACATAGAGCCCTAATTTAGACGAAAGCGGAACCGATTTTTGTCGGGACTTTCTGGTTGCAATTAAAAGCACACCGATTAATGATCTCATTCAAACCTATGGCCTAGGCCGCACATTCACTTATGCTTAGGAGCATTTATGACCTTCACTGCATGTATTACCGGTGCAACTTCTGGCTTTGGTAAGGCAACTGCTGAAAAATTTGCAAACCAAGGCTGGCACCTTTTGCTCATTGGCCGACGAGAAGACCGCCTAGAGGCCCTGAAAGCCGAGTTAAGCGAAAAAACCTGCGTTGAAACCATCGCGTTAGATGTGCGCGACACCGAACAGGTTATCTCGGCATTATCGACCTACCCAACAACCTTGGCGCCGCTCAAGGTCTTGGTTAACAACGCAGGCCTCGCCTTGGGCACATCACCGGCGGTTGAATGCGACTTAGCGCAGTGGCATCAGATGATTGATACCAACACCAAAGGTTTGGTCACCATAACGCACACGCTCTTGCCGCGCTTAATTGAATTTGGCGCGGGCGCGAGTATTTTTAATATTGGCTCTGTTGCGGGTACCTACCCTTACCCGGGTGGCAACGTGTATTGCGGAACCAAAGCGTTTGTTGAGCAATTCTCAAAAGCCATCCGCTGTGACTTGTTAGGAACCGGCGTACGTGTAACCAACATTGCACCGGGCATGGCAGAAAGTGAATTTACCTTGGTACGCACTGGCGGAAATCAACAAGCCCACGATAATTTGTACGAAGGTGCCAATCCCATTCAGCCAGAGGATATTGCAGATACGTTATGGTGGCTGGCAAATATGCCCGATCACCTAAATGTGAATAACTTTGAAATTATGCCGGTCAGGCAAGCGTGGAGTCCTTTTGCGGTACACCGAGAAAAATAATCTCATACCGCTAACACCTCTCATACCAATCAACATCAAGAATGAGTAATTCGTGGAGGGCTTGCGCAAAAGCCCTCGTTTTATCGTCAGTAAAATCTATCAGCGGATCTTTCTGATAATCCCTAAGAATCTTTCTGACAACCCCCAAAAAGAACACTCTGATTGGGAAGTAAGACGCACGAGATTAGTTACTTTGAAACCCATTCCCCCTACCTTTCTAGAGCAAGTATTGAATCAATATCACCGTGCTCAATACTAGGCTCACGACCACAAAAGCAAATAAAAAATTACCAACAACTTTGTTAGCATCAACACACAAGGGTTACGGCGATAAAAAACCGCCCAAAATACCTGTGCTCATAGCAATCACAAAAATAACGGAGTTATTAATCCATAAAAATACGTCTGCAAGCTAAGCACACTGCAAGGGCAATGATAAAAGCACAACATAACCAAGGAAACTCTAGGTTAATCAGAGTTTCCTATAAATCAGACAACGGATTTACAGCAAAAATACTGTCATCAAAGTGATCAAGAATAATTTGCTTAGATACATCCTGGATTCGTGACGGTTCGAATTTCGGCGTCTTGTCTTTATCCACCAGCAAGGCCCTCACACCTTCAGCAAAGTCTTTAAAACGCATACAGTTTGCGGCAACAACCCACTCCATTTGAAAAACTTCTTTCAGCGATAAATGCTTTGCTCGATGCAATAATTCGGGAACCAGAGCGGCGGTAACGGGGCAACCGTTTTTGAGGGTTAATGCAGCGGATTGCAACCAAGGATCGTCACCGGAATAATCGGTGATAGTTTGATAAATCTCAGCCAAATTAACACCGGATGTTAACGCCTGAATTTGATCAAAATGCTCTTTTAACAACGATTTTGGGCAATTAGAACTGGTATTGCTGAGCTTTATTAAAATTTTTGAAATAACTTCGACAAAATTATTTTGCGAATACCAATCGGCCACAACCAGAGCCTCGACAAACTCTTCCCACTGCTCATGATTCAAAAAATGATCAGCCAAACCAACATATAAAGTATCTGCCGCGTTAATTGGTACACCGGTTAAGGCTAAAAATAATCCAATACGGCCAGGCATACGATTCAAAAACCAACTGGCACCAACATCCGGAAATAAACCAATGGTAATTTCGGGCATCGCCAACCGTGTTTTTTCGGTAACCACTCGATGACTCGCGCCAGCCAATAAACCCAAACCACCACCCATAACCACACCATGACCCCAGACGATAATGGGTTTTGGATAGGTATGAATGGTGTAGTCAAGGCGGTATTCATTGGCGAAAAACTGTGCGGCCTTACCGTCGTCTTCAAGACTTGAACGACGCAGCTCAACCACATCACCCCCAGCGCAAAAACCGCGATCACCCTCGCCTCGCAAAACAATGCAAGCAATGGCGGGATCATTACGCCAAGCCATGAGCTGAGGAAGTAAAAGAGAAACCATATCGGACGAAAGCGCATTAATGGTCTTGGGCGCATTAAGTGTTGCGATGGCTATTTTGTAGCTCGCCGATGATGCAAGCTCTTCAAATAAAACGGAAGGTTGTACACTGGATGACATAGCCGCCTCTTTATTATTAATTTTAGGATCGGTATTTTAAATACACAGAACCAGCGATGTAGTAACGACTCATCTTAGAGAGATTTAATAACGGCGTAATCTGGACGATAGTCGCACATGAGCAACAAATTAATAATAACGGCGAGGGTTATAATTACTGCTTATTGCAGCAATAACCTAAACACCCCAATCAACCGTTAGATATAAATAGTGGAATACTATAAGAAACTTATGGAAGCCTCTGATGAACTCAACCGAGAATTAATCAGAGGACAAGAGAGATAAATATGAACGCTAATTTTTGCGATTCAATAAATTCACGAGTAGGTTAATTAGA
>CALMJT010000179.1 GCA_937864365.1 uncultured Alteromonadales bacterium
GGTACACCGTATGGGAATCGAACCCATCTTACCAACGTGAAAGGCTGGTGTCCTAACCGATAGACGAACGGTGCATATACTAATAACAGGACGCAATAATTTGTCGTTTAATACTTAGCAGTGGGTCTGCTTTCTGCAAGTATCCTATAACTTGGTAGGCCAGAGGGGACTCGAACCCCTAAAATTTACGTTCTAAGCGTAACACGTATACCAAATTCCGTCACCGGCCCATTTTTAGTTTCTTGCTTCCATGCGTGTCAGTTTGTTGATGACAATTTGGACACAAGATTCTTAAATTACTTAACTCATGATTAGAATGATTACCATCAATATGATCTAAGTGCTTTGGGAGCGCCTTACCATTCCACCACCAGGGTTCAAACTTTTACCATATTGAAATACACTATTAAGAGGCTTGGTTAGAGACTCAACTACCTGCCTATAACCACATAGGGTGGGCGTTTAGTGTACTTTAATATGGTGCCCTCTGAGAGATTCGAACTCCCGACCTCCCGCTTACAAGGCGGATGCACTAGCCACTGTGCTAAGAGGGCATTTGGTGGAAGCGGTGAGATTCGAACTCACGGGCCTATCTCTAGACCGACGGTTTTCAAGACCGTTGCAATAAACCGGGCTCTGCCACGCTTCCAAAATTGCTTCCGAATTTTTAAAGAACGTTTGCTTTTCAGCATTTGATGTAGATTATTATACCACATCTGGAGCATCTTGTACACAGTTTAAAAAATATTTTTTCAACTGTATCTTTTTTGATACACCATCGAATTCCTATTTGTCATTCGATACTGATTATTATACCACAACCAGATCGTTTGTAAACGGTTTTCTAAAATTTTTTTTCGAACTGTATCATTTTTGGTACAGTAAACGAAAGTATTAACTTGGGCATACCTCCACGGACTCGAACCGCGACTTCAGGGTTTTGGAGACCCGACGACTGCCATTATCTTAGAGGCATATAAAACTAAAAACCCTCTAGGTTTTTGGCCTAGAGGGTTGTGAACTTTTTAGGTACTTAGGTACTTACTTGCTCAAACCCTCCGAGGCTTTAGGCGCGCATGATTCATCATACCAGCGCTGTGTGCCAGTAATATGATTCATTGAACTAAAGTTGGATATGAGGTTAAGCATTTTGGTTTCCTGTCCTATAGTATTATATATACAAGTTCACACCTCAAGCTGAGGGTTTTTGTGTAATTAATTCATAAAGTTCAACAAGTTCTTCTTGTTCTTGCTGCACCAAAGTAAAGTTTTGACGATGATAAATTGAAGCAAGTTTACGAACATGTTTCTTATCAAGCTTTAGTTCATCATGTGCGCGATCAATAACATCCTTCTGAAAATCTTTTTCGGCATCTACTCGAGTCATCGAGTTAGACATCTCTTTAATAAAGTTCAAAAGCTTTTCACGATCAGCAGGATTCGACAACATTATATATTTCCTTATGAATAAAATTTAAGATGGGAGCCGAAGCTCCCTTGAGTAATCACTCAGCGGCTGGTTGACCTTCAGCTGAAGTTGCTTCCTTAGGCGAATTGGCCTGCAGGAATCGAGCAAATCGACCACGTACTACGCCGACTGCTTCCAGTTCGGAACCTTCAAAGGCGCCGCGCTTAGAGCAGATGTCGATAATTTGAACTACTGCAGCAAGATCCTGCAGAGCCAGTTGAGGTGCGGCTTGTTCCTGTGCCACTTCAGGGGTTTGAGTTTGTTCAGTCATGACTTAATCTCCAAAAGTTGAGTTTTTCTCGAGAGCCACCCAGTATTCTACCGGCGTGGTAAGGTTTTTAAAGTGGGAAATAAGTTTCGAAGAAATCGATACTTGATAGTCTCCTCCCACAAACTTAAAGTTTCCAATATTGAATACGAATTTAAACGATTCGTTCGAGCGTGTACATTCGCTCACATCAATACTGAAAGCATTTGATGTAGAGTCTTTAACGTCTGATACGACAAGTTTAAGACCACTAGCACCAGATTCTCCAACTACCATCACGTCAGAGACACCCAGAGTAGATGACGCTTTACGAAGAGCCGTCATATCCTCTTGTGTTAGTTTAAAAGTAACCTCAGTGGACGGCATAGTAATGTCCTTAGATGGAGAGGTAAGAATTGAAGTATCTGAAAAGAAATACTTTACCGACCGACGATCTTGAGAAATTTTAATAGAGAGGGAGTCGTCTGCGATAGTCAATTCAGGATCATCAAACATGCCAGTCACACCGAGGAACTCATTCAAATCATAGATACCAAAGGTAGTATCAAATGATTCAGAAACAGTTGCCTTAGCTAGAATATTCTTAGCTTCTGAAATTGTTTTAATTGCGTTACCCGGAGAGATAACGATATTTGAGTTGATTGAAGCGAAATTTTTCAGAATCGCTTGTGTATCATTACTTAGTTTCATATTTCATTCCATTCAAGGTCATAGTAACATTGCTATATCCATTATTATAACATACATTTGACGATTTGTAAACGGCTGGTGCGCCATCAAATTCATTATAATTCATTGGAGGAGTATCCACCACACTAATCGTAGAAGTGTTACTCTCGCGTTTGTCGAACTCCATCAAAAAAATTAGACTACACATAGCATGAGCTAAGTGGCTAATCCCAGTTTCAGGATCTTGCTTTTCGCCTTGAAAGTACGCAGACAAATGTCTCATTGTCGCGGCTTCATAACGATGTCGTTCAACATATTGCCAATTGAATCTATTGTATTTATTAGCTCCATAGGTTAGAACCTTAACAACTTCATCAATAGGACCAAATGGCAATAGAGAATAATCAGGCTTTTGAGAATCAAATTTCATGCCTTGCGGTTTATTCATAGCCTCGGCTTCCTCCCTCCATTCATCAAACATACGTTCCATTCCAGAACTCATAATCATCTCCCATCAAAATGGAATTTCATCATCAGGATTAGCTGGAGTTGTTGGCGTAATCTTTGCTTCAGTGGTTCCAGCATATTCAGAATCAACTTTGGTATACAGATCAAGGAATGCTTCCTTTGTATCACGATCAAAACGAGCGATACAAAGTTCAATTGCTTTTAGTTTATTATCAAAGATAGCATAGGATTGAACAATATGGCAAAGCCGACGAGTAGAAATAACTTCATCAACACCATCATCTTCAAAAGTCTTACGAATAGTCTCAGACCATGACACCAGATTGTTAGCAAAGTCCTTATCAATCTTACCAAACTTTTCCATGTGCTTCATAACGATTTTTCGTTCAACTGCAGCAGTAGGATATGGTTGATCCATAGTAATGGTAAAACGCTCAAGGAAAGCTTCGTCAATAATGGTTGCTGCAATAAAGCGACCATCCTCAGAACCTTTACCTTTAGTGTTGGCAGTAGCAAAAACGTTAAACCCAGCAGCCGGACGAATCATTTCGCCAGTCTTTTTAATCAGAACAGGTTTACCTTCCATCACGCCTTGAAGACACATGATCTTATTAGATCCACGATCAATTTCGTCAATGAGTAGAATAGCACCACGTTCCATAGCTTTGACCACAGGTCCTTTGTTAAAGACGGTCTCGCCATTGATCAAACGGAATCCACCAATGAGATCGTCCTCATCGGTTTCAGGCGTAATCTGAACACGAACATATTCACGACCAAGTCGAGCACATGCTTGTTCAACCATTAGGGTTTTACCATTACCAGAAAGACCAGCAATGTAAGTAGGATAAAAGATCTCAGAACGAATGATAGACTCAACGTCCTTAAAGTTACCCCAAGGGACGTAAGCACGATCTGCGTCAGGAACGAAGATCTCAGAACTCATAACAGATTGTACACCACCTGACACAGCTTTAGGCTCCTCACTCTTAAGCTCACGAAATGGCAAGATCGTGGCTTCAAGATTATATACACCACGACGAACTTTCGGGTGCTTAGTTACAAAACGATAGGCTTCGCCTTCAGAGATATTTAGCTCATTTGCCAGAGCCATCACAGTTTTTGGAAAAAATTCTGTCTGATCAGGAAAGCGAACAGACAATTCTTTAGCCAACGCATTCATAATATAGTTCTCCATCAAAAATCAAATCAGCGGCGATTCATAGCAGCCACGCCAGAGGCCATAACAGCCAGACCAACTAGGGCCATCATAGTACCTTGAAGCAGGGTTGCCGAATCAGTTTCGATACCACCAACAGCACCAAAAGTAATCAGCAAACCAACGATAGTACGAATAGAGCCTTTCATGTTCATTCCTTTTTTCATTTGATAGAGTAATTATACACCATCTGGAGCAGAAGTAAACGGTTTTTTGAAAAAAGATGAAAAAAACTTAAAAGTGTATCATTTTAGATACAGTATACGATAGTATACATTTCATGATATGAAATATGGTGCGAGTGGAGGGATTCGAACCCTCAAGCCTTTCGGCGGCAGATTTTAAGTCTGCTGTGTATACCGTTCCACCACACTCGCAATTATTAGGACACCATCTCAGCGAACTGAGTAGCAAACAACTTGTTAGCCTTTTTAGATGAAGTATGTTTCATAAAGGCTCGTTGGATCTGACTCTTAGAAGCTTCAGTATCAACTTCGAATCCATCATCGTCAACATCCAAAGATTGCTTTTCAGCTTTGATAATAAAGAATCGATCGTAACCCATTACATCATCATAAGACACAAATTTGTTATCATTATAAGCTTTACGAATCTTATTCATTTCAGAATCTGGCACAAACTTTTCTGATGCTTCCCAGACTTTGCCTTTCATGTCATGACCATTAGTCGAAAGGAAATAACCGATGACAGTATATTTCTTACGAAGATCATTCAACAGTTGCTCAGTCATTTCAGACTTACCAGACTTACACTCCAAAAGAGTACCATCAACATCGACAATATAACCATTTGTACGAATACTGTTCTTATCAAGATCATTGCGTTGAACAAGGTGAAATGATTGCCCATCACCATCAGTCAAAAAGATAGCATTGACTTTTTGTACACCATGCTTTTTCTGGAAATCTTCCAAGATAAAACGAGATGCCATAATGGTTTCATTCAATGGAGTACCAGACAAAGACTCATAAAAAGCATTGTGAGAACCAGTTACGGCATAACGATTAGAACGTTCATACGCTTGCATGAATAGATCTTTAAAGCATCTAGTATAATCAGACTTATTCATAGAAGAAGTCAACAACTGAAGGATTTGAGTACCATATGCATACACGGTGCCATCAATCAATTTGTCATATAATTTATCTGGTGCTACATCATATCGTCCAATTGTACGATCGCCATAACCAGAAGTAAATGAATAAACTTCAAATGGAATATTTACCTTTTTGCAGAATGTTGCCAGAATAAGGGTCTGGTGAATCACATCAGAAAGAATACGATCCATAGAACCAGAATAATCGATAATCATAACCATGCCATGAGACTTAGCATCAGCAAGTTTAGTCACACGATTAAAGATGTCATCATTATACTTATAGCTATAAAGCTTGTCGACATTAAGAGTGCCAGAACGAGCCGTTTGAGAACGAGAATAACGATATGCCATTTTGCGCATTTCGAATTCTTTAGACATCAAATTGACAAACTTCTTGGTAGTCTCATTAAACTTAACAAAGCGCTCTTCACGATCATCAGCCGGAGCCGAACGTGTACCAGAAGCAATACGAGCATTACGGTCGCGAATAATGTTCTTATATGGAACAATAATCTGCTCGGCTTGCGCGCGAGTAATTGCTCGAATGTACTTAGGTTGATACCCACGGTTATCAATCTCAAGTAGTGTAGACTCATTACGGCGGAATGCGTCGTCAGTGCTTACTTCGTGAGGGTCATTACCTTCAGTTGGCTCTGTAACTTTCTGATTAGTCGAGTCTTGTTTTTCACTAGAATTGTCTGGAACATCAGTAGAGCTATCTGAAGGTTTATCAACAGATGGCGATGATTCGACTTCTGTTGGATTTTCTCCACCATTCGAAGGATCAAATTCGTCAGCTTCATCAGAAGTTGATTGCACGTCAATAGAAAGCTGTTCTTCAGCATATTCATCCTTATGTTGTTCAATATAATCATATAGGTCTTTACATGCTTTAAGAACATCATCCCAAGTTTCAACGCTCAAAGCTTGCTGAACAAGAGGCATTTCGGAAGCAGTAAATTGTACATCAATCAAGTCACGAAGTTTAGACTTTAGATTGATACGATCCATCAATGACATACGATTCACATCGCGATCTTTAATGTCAAAAAAGTCAATCTCATTTAGATACTTATATCCGCGCTTGAATGAACCAATCAGTCCAGGATATGTTCGTTGAATTTTCTTTTCAATACGAATATCCTCAACAACGTTGAGATATGACTTAGGTACATTTGGCAGCACGCTTTCAACATTGTGCCAACCATCAGCTGGAGTATAAAGTGCATGACCAACTTCATGACCTACCAATAGGTCATACACATCTTTACCAAAGTTCTTCCACAAAGGAAGACCAAGAACACGATTGTTTACATCAAAGAAGGCAGTACGAAAATTACCATGTTGAACGGTAACATTTTCTTTAGCTAGCAATCTAGCCAGAGCCGATTGTGATCCAAAATTTAGCATACTTTCTCCATCAATTTAGAGTTATTATACACCGCCTCTTGGCGTTTGTAAACGGTCTTTTGAAAAAAAGTTGATGGACTGTATCTTTTTTGATACAGTCCAATGAAATCAACTACTTAGGTGAGGATGTTAACTTAAGTTTTAACTACACTGAAGTTATGTTCTTTGACAAATTCGATCTTAGATCTGAACTTACCGTCAAGTAGATCTCCCTTGTGCGAAATAACAAACACATTGGAACCTTCATCTAACGTGTTTAGAATTTTCATAAGGTTATCCACACCATCATGATCTAGACTCGAGTCAAATGTTTCATCAAGAATCAACAAGTTTGTTGCGGCTGAGTTTTTCATCTTAGCAATCATTCGCCAAGTAAACAATAGGGCCAAGTCAATTCGTTGCTTCTCTCCCTCAGAAAACGATGCATAGTTAAATGCATCTCGATAACGAGAACGAATAGTCTCATTAAAGTTTTCATCTAGGTTAAACTGAACAAAGAAGTCTAGTACTTGAAGATATTTATTTACTAGAGTGTTCATAACTGGTAGATACTCTTTAACGATCTTGGTTTTAATACCAGAATCTTTAAGCATCTCAGTACATGCATCATAGTATGTTTTAGTCTCCATCATCTCAAGCTTACGTTCAGTCATAGTATCTCTTTGAGATAGCATTTGATCAAGTTCGCTATTTGCTACTGAAACATCTCCTTCTTTACCAGTGAGCCCGCTAATTTCCAATTCGATAGATCGAACTTGTCCTTGCAACCGTGAGATTGTGTTATTGTTAGTAGTAATACTATTGGTTGCCTCCTGGACAGCGAGCGCAATTTCATTGAGCCGCTCAATACTTTCTTCCACAGAAGTAGACTCTTCATCGACATGCTGTAAAGCCGAGGAGAGTTCCTGGGCTTTTGCCTTTGCCCCTTCGAGTTTTTTGGACCGAATTTCTCCACTAATATCTTGGGTACAAACGGGGCAGACATGATTTTCTTCATAGAACTTTGCGTCTTTAACGACCGTTTTGACTTTTTCTTGAAATTGCGCTTTAAATTCGATGAGGGCTTGTTGTTTTTTTCTGGCGGCTTTGAGCTTTTCTGACAAGCCAGCGCTCTTACTGGCGATATCATCGGTATACGTTTTATTCTCTTGTTGAAGACCTTCGATTTCAGCTTTAATAGATTCAATCGAGGATTTCTTAGCCTTAATGTTTTCATCATTAATCTCCGTCACTTCACGTATGAACTTTCGTTGTAGGTTAATCTTTTCTTTTAGCAATTCAAGATTATAGTTCATATCAGTCAATTGGTCTTTAAGCTTCAATGAACGCTCTTTCAAAAGAACATTCATCTTAGAAAACACACCAATGTCCAATAGATCTTCAATCACTTCACGACGATGGGCCGATGGCAATTGCATGAATGGAATAAAAGAACTAGATCCAAGAACAACAATTTGATGGAAAGACTTATGATTAAGCTTTAGAATATTTTGCTCTAAAAACTTTTGATAATCACGAGAACTAGATGCTTGGTTGATCATAGTTCCATTTTGATAAATCTCAAACTTTCCAGGTTTAATGCCACGCACAACTTTGAATTGGTGTTTACCTATAGAAAATTCTACTTCAACAACACAATGCTTGTCATTGATAGAATTAACGAGTTGTGGCTTATTGATATCACGATGAGGTTTACCAAACAAAGTGAATGATAGAGCATCAAGCAAGGTAGATTTACCTGCTCCATTATGACCAACAATCAAAGTTGATGGAGAGCGATTCAGGCTAATTTCAGTAAACTTATCACCAGTAGATAGAAA
>CALMJT010000180.1 GCA_937864365.1 uncultured Alteromonadales bacterium
AATTATTACAATTCGCATTATAACAGGGTCAAATTTTTCCAATAAATAGTCCAATAATTTAGCGTTTATACATAGAATGACAAAATACAACTACTGGTTTTAGAGGTTATAGTTCTCTGCATAATCGAAAACCTATTTTATTACTGCGGGCATCTTTCCAGCGACCATTGCGAACCGCAGACCGGATAGATCTTGGTCCATTCACATATGATCCTCCTCGAACGGTTTTTGGAGTGTCTTTCGACAAAAATTTTCTAGGCTCACCATCACTAGGCATATCATGATAGTGATCTTTATACATATCTGCGCACCATTCCCAAACATTACCATGCATATCGAATAAACCAAATGCATTAGCAACACTATTTCGCACCGGTCTCGTTTTATTTGGTGAGAAAGGTTTTATCTGGCAATCATGGTAGGGCTCAAAGCCGTTGAAATTCGCATGATTGAAATCAATACATTCACCAGTATTAAAAGCAGATTTAAAGCCTGCTCGGCAAGCGTATTCCCACTGAGACTCACTAGGTAATCGATAAGATTTTCCCGTTTGTTCACTTAACCACAATACAAATTCATTAGCGTCATCCCAACTGATGTTAATGATGGGTCGATTATTCCTACCCCAGCCTGAGTCATGAGGTAGTACTTTTTCGCTTGCTTTACAATAAAGGTCATAGTCATAAAATGTCACAACCGTTTCGGATAATGCAAAGCTTTCAAGTGAAACCAAATGCTGTGGGCCTTCGTTTTCGTATCGTCCAACTTCATCATCCGGCGAACCCATCAAGAATTCTCCCGCTGGTATAACCACCATTCTTGGTCCTAGAGAACCGTCTTTTAAAGTATCTTGAAATACATCACCGGGCTGATGTGTTTTTGAATCGGTAATAATTGTGGGAACTGCGGGGTTATTACTTGGTGTATTAATATTGAGTTCCGCGCTTTGATTAATTTGACTCGATAAAAAACGTTGTAAATCTGTTAATTCAAGATAAACGTGACGATCACGTTCTTTCGCATCCATATCAATTACAGTTTTACGAGCGACGTTTAAATAACTGATGTCATCTTTTACTAGTCTTCGTAGGCGAATAACACTTCCTAGACGAACATCTGGATCATTGCTAAATAATTTTTTGTGCAGACCTTCGGGCAGTACCTTTTCGGTTATCGCTTTCAGAATCAGATCTGAGTCGCCATCTGGCCCAAACAGTTTTGGCTCTTGTAAAGTACTTAATCCTGCTACGTAATTATTAATGTAATTATAAATACCACGAACAGAAATTACGCCTTCGTTGTTTTTAACTTTTCCGGTTTGCAACCCTTCGATAAACGCATGGGTAAACGGCGAGTTAGGAGTATTAAAACTCCCTTCGATTTTTTCGTAGGCTTTTTGATTTTTCGCACTGGAAGTAATAACAAATCGGCCACGAGTATTTTGGTCGATTAAATCAGATTGTATTGGATTGATATCACCACGGGATTCTAAAAAGTGTCCGCCGTAACAACAGTCCAACAACACCAGTTGTTTTTTACTGGCACTGTAACGCATCCAATTTCGTAGGTGATAGCAATCTAATGCAGTTGCCTCTAAGAAATCTGGATCACTATCTTCAAAGGCAAAATACAATTTATCGGCAATAATATCGCGATGGCCGTGGCCTGCAAAAAACAGTAATAAAAAGTCGTCTTTTTCAATATTTGGATCAGTAAAAAAACGTTTAATGGCAATAGAGGTTTCTTTGTTGGTGACGTTTTGGGTTAACGAGACAATGCTATCAAACTCCCCCAAAACGTGATCAGACAATAATTTTTCCACAGCCAATGCATCAGCTTCGGCCTTTTTTAAAGTGGGAAAGTTCTGATAGTTATTACTGCCAATAACCAATGCGTATCTTTTTGCCATTGTATTTTATTAATTAAATATTATTGATTATCGCCAGTTTTAGTGAGTATTTTTACATAGCTTTCGAGCAATTCCGGCGTCATTTCTTGTTTGGATGAGAACTCCACCTCGCGGCCATCTATTTTAAGTTTGACAGGACTTTTGGTGTTGCTCGCTTTTATATAATCACCAAATATACTCAGAACCTGTTTGAGGTAATCTGGCATAATCTTTAACCAAATCGACTCTTGGTCATCGCCGCCACGAGTTACGATATCGTCTGAGCTTGCCGGAGACGATGCCGGAAGAGGTTCTGGTATTTGTTGCGCAGCTTCGACAACATCCCTTTTTCGTTTTAGCGATATGTCGTGACCAGTTCGGAGCGTCTTCTCAACACCGGGCCAATCTTTGGCATCACGCATGATTGAGGAGAACATTACAGATCTGGCATCAAGATCGTCGTCTTCTAGGGTAATTTTCAATATTAATGGTAATTCCACTACGGCATCTCTTTAAAATCGTACAAAATTCAAACTTCGCACTTTAGTAATCAACCAATACATAGGAAACTCTGATTAACCAGAGTTTCTCGCGACACAAGGATGTGTCGCCAATTTCAAGAACGGTAAGTGATTGAAATTGTGAAGAAATTGGAAATCGCATTGTCAATTTCTGTCCTCTGATTAAATCATGGATGAGTTAATCAGAGGTTCCCATATAATAAAGTTATAAATACATGAACTTGAATGTTCTTTTCAAGCCAAAAGTGGGAATTTGATTATTTTGTTGGAGTTTTAGCGGTGACTTACAGAAAACAGTCTCGATGGCTTTTAATGATATGCCTCGTGAGCACAACAGGCTTTACGCTGGCTGACGGATTAAAAACCAATAATCCTGACGAAAATTGTAAAGAAGTTATCTTTAGTTGTGTTGGAGAATCTCAACGCTATAAATTGTGTAAATTAATGGATGAACGATTTGTGTTTCTTCATCAAACACACGAGCAAATAGATGTGGCTTTCGAATGTAATTCATCAAACCATTTTGAATTTTCCAACTACCACCGTTTTAAGGTTAACCAAAACTCGTTGAGTTTTAGCACTCACGATAAAAAGTTTGAGTTGTTTGATTATTACGATGAAGAGTCTCAACCGCCGGAGTCTGAGATTGGTATTGTGATTTCGGATTTAGAGGGAAATATTGAGGAGGAGATTTCTTGCCAGGCAGATTCGGTCAGTAATCTGGTTGAATTCGAATAATAAACTCTGATTAACCTAGAGTTTCTAGCAACACAAGGATGTGTCGCCAATTTCATGAACGGTAAGTGATTGAAATTGTGAAGAAATTGGAAATCGCATTTTTAATTTCTGTCCTCTGATTAAATCATGGATGAGTTAATCAGAGGTTCTTAAATAGGGGGCTA
>CALMJT010000181.1 GCA_937864365.1 uncultured Alteromonadales bacterium
TTGTTCTACTTGTTCTACTTGTTCTACTTGTTCTACTTGTTCTACTTGTTCTACAGCTTGAATTTTCGAATTATTCTCTGTCAAATCTTTTTGATTATATTTTTTTGAAGAATCCTCGACGCCAATTGATAATTCTGGCTTGGATCTTATTTCTTTATTAATGGATTTTTTTTCTTTACTAACAAAGGTATTGTGAATTCCAGCATCGAATTCATTGTGTAATAAAGAATTATCGTCAACGATATAAAAATCGTAGAAATTTTCCGAACTCAAATCTGGTTGCGCTTTATTATTTTCGTCAGAACTTGACTCGATTGCATCGTCAGGCGTGTCGATTTGGTCAATATGGCTTGTTTCTATCGGGTCAGCGTCTAGATGAATGCTATTTGCTTTTACTGAAGGTAATGACTCGACCGAGTAGAGGCTATGCGTGCTACAAGCGCACACAACCGACATCAAAATCAGAACCAGTAATAATTTAACAGTTAGCATAATGTGCGATTACTAAGCCTATTCAACGTTTTCCTTTGAATAAAAATGGCGTTAAATGAGCAAACCCAGCTGTTTGTGAACGTATTTTCCAGCAATACTGATATCTCACAACGCAAAACGCCAAATCAATCTATCGGCTAACACGCTAAAAACTTTAGGAAGCTCTGATTCAGTTCTTGAGATTGGCGACCATTTTTATAGGGTGGCGACAATTAAAAATACAATTCAAGAGAGCGATTCTTGTAATCGGTCTAAACCTTGCTTAATCACTTATAAGATTAACAACAACGTAGAAAATAGAAGGTGGAAAATGGAGGCCGCAGCTAGATACACAGCGCAATTAACAGCACACTTTGTAAATACTACAAAGCGACGTTGAAAATAAAACACACTAGACGTTGAAAATAAAACACACTAAAAAATACGTCGAAAATAAAGCGATATAGAAAATCAAGACGTATCTAATTTCATATTGGCATTAAAAAAGAATTACTTATAAACCCCACGCTTCATGAAAACACATCAAGAAATCACACAAAACACGCTAAATTTATGTTAGTCTATGCAATTGAATTAATTTTAAAGATTAAGAATCGCCCCTTTGCGAAAGAACTTCACACAATTTTAATAAACTTATTCTATAAAAATAACCTGTTTATTTAGATAAATCTTCGCAACAAGACATTTAATTCAATCTTATTTTCATCCAAAGAACCTAAAGGTTATCGTAATATTATGTGCGGAATTTGCGGAGAAATCCGATTCAACAAAAACCCACCCTCAGTAGAAAAAGTCTCTCGAATGGCCGAAAAACTGGTGCCTCGCGGCCCAGACTCCGGTGGCATTTATAGTCAAGGCAGAATAGCTTTTGGTCATCGACGATTAAAAATTATTGATTTATCTGAACACGCCCAGCAACCCATGCAAGACCCGGAGTTAGGCTTAACACTGGTATTTAACGGTTGTATTTATAATTATCAAGAATTGCGCAATGAATTAATATCGCTAGGTTACCGATTTTTCTCCACCGGTGACTCTGAAGTGATTTTGAAGGCCTATCATGCATGGGGCACTGATTGTGTACAGCGTTTTAACGGCATGTTCGCCTTCGCAATTCATCACCGCGATACAGGCGAAACCGTACTAGCACGAGACCGCTTCGGCATCAAACCCCTGTATTACACGCAAAACACTGATTTTCTTCGCTTTGCATCGTCATTACCGGCGCTGCTTGCAGGCGGCGATGTGGATACCAGTATCGATAAAATTGCCTTACATCACTACATGCAGTGGCACGCCGTTGTACCGCCACCGCATACTATTTTAAATGGCGCTAAAAAATTACCACCTGCAACCATTCGCACTATCGATAAAAACGGTCAATTCCAAGATTTTAATTATTGGTCGTTAAAAATGGGCGGCAAAAAAGGCGATGAAAGTTTTAGCGAACAAGATTGGGAAGAATTACTGTTACAAACCTTAAAATCTTCCGTTGCACGCCGCTCCATCGCCGACGTTCCAGTAGGTGTTTTACTTTCTGGCGGTTTAGATTCGAGTCTGATTGTTGGCTTATTGGCCGAACAAGGTCAAACCGGATTAAGCACCTTCTCGGTTGGCTTTGAAGCCGCCGGTGGTGAGAAAGGCGATGAATTCATGTATTCCGATATTATCGCCAATCATTATCAAACTAATCATTTTCAAATAAAGGTGCCTTCAAGCAAATTATTAGAAACGCTTCCCGAAACCTTTACCGCCATGTCTGAACCGATGGTGAGTTACGATAATGTCGGATTTTATTTGTTATCGAAAGAAGTCTCTAAGCATTTAAAAGTAGTGCAAAGCGGTCAAGGTGCCGATGAAGTGTTTGGTGGCTATCATTGGTATCCACCACTGGCTAATTCGCAAAACCCTGTTGCGGATTATCGCAATCATTTTTTTGATCGAACAGAAGCAGAGCTTCGCAATATTTTACAGGCGAATTTTTACGAACAAGATTACAGTCAAGCGTTTGTGGAACAGCATTTCTCGCAAATTCATTCGGCATCGGCTATCGATAAAGCCCTGCATTTAGATACTAACGTGATGCTGGTTGACGATCCCGTTAAACGCGTTGATAACATGACCATGGCTTGGGGTTTAGAGGCGCGGGTTCCATTTTTAGATCACGAAGTAGTCGAGCTTGCCGCACGAATTCCGGCACATTTAAAAGTACAGCAAGGCGGCAAACATATTTTAAAAAATGTCGCGCGCAAAATTATACCTAGTCAAGTGATTGATCGACCTAAAGGTTATTTTCCGGTACCGGCCTTAAAATACATTGAAGGCCCGTATTTAGAATTTGTTCGTGAATTTCTCGACAGTGATAAAGCCCGCAGCCGCGGTATTTTTAAACGCGACTATATCGATCAATTAATGGCAGCGCCGAGAGAACACATTACACCGCTACGCGGTTCTAAACTTTGGCAAATTGCGCTTCTAGAAATGTGGTTGCAAGCTCAGGGAATTTAACCATGACGAGCTCCAATACTCTTAAAACACATAAAAACGGTTCTAACCCCCCCAAAAACGCCGACAAAGATCACCATCAGAACGATCCCATGGACCCGTCGGTAATGACTTCGTTAAAGCACTGGGGTCAGCCGGTTGAACAACAACCCGGCGAAGAAATGCAAAAAGAATTAGCGCTCGATTGCGGCTGGGGACGTTTGGTATTTGGTCAAACCTTCGATAACCCTAAAACCGTTGCCGGAATTTTGCGTCGCGAGAAAAAAGGCCAGCGAGATATCGCGCTTTATGTACGCGATCCCAACGTAATTTTATCGTACGCGCCGCAAGAATTATTTCTCGACCCGTCGCTGACCTATCGTCTGGATTTTCGCCAATACCAATCCGCCGGAGAGCCACCGGACGCGGTGAGAATTCGTGAAATTAACAGTTCTGATAAACAACGATTAATTGATCGTTTGTACCTATCACACAATATGGTTCCTGCTTACGATGGCTTCTACAGTAAGCTCAATGAAATTCCTGCAATTACCATGTTGGTTGCAGAAGACTTAAGTACCGGCGAAATTATTGGTGCTGTTACCGGTGTTGATCATCGTGTTGCTTTTAACGACCCAGACAACGGCTGTAGTCTTTGGGCGCTGGTTGTTGATGGGCAATCGCAAATTCCAGCAGTGGGCGAGTGGCTAACGCGAAAATTGATTGAGCGTTTGCACGAAAAAGGCCGTGACTTTATGGATCTTTCGGTCATGCATGATAACGCTAAAGCCATTCATGTTTACGAAAAATTAGGTTTTCGTCAGGTTCCCGTTTACTGTTTGAAAAAGAAAAACAGCATTAACGAACGTTGGTTTTTGGGCCAAGATCCCGAAGAAGAACTGAATATCTACGCACGAATTATCACCACTGAAGCTCGTCGACGCGGAATTGGCGTTGACATTCTTGATGCCGATGGCGGCTTTTTTAAGTTAACACTCGGCGGCCGCTCCATTACCTGTCGCGAATCGTTGAGTGAATTAACCAGCGCGATTGCCATGAGTCGCTGCGACGACAAAGCCGTGACACGCCGCGTCATGGAAAACGAAGGTCTTCGAGTGCCAGAACAAATACCGGCCGACAACATGGATGACGTTGCCGAGTTTTTAAATCTGCACCGCAAGGTCGTGGTGAAACCGGCCCGCGGTGAACAAGGTCGCGGAATCAAAGTTGGTTTAACCGATCTGCAATCCGTTCATTTGGCCATTGATGAAGCCTCCCATTACAGTGATAAGGTTCTTATTGAAGAATGCGTAGAAGGCGACGATTTGCGGGTTATTGTTATCGATTACCAAGTAGTAGCCGCTGCGATCAGAAGACCTCCGCACGTGGTCGGTAATGGTCGAGAGTCCATCGCCGATTTAGTCTCTGGTTTAAGTGCCCGCAGAGCAGCAGCAACCCACGGTGAAAGCACAATTCCACTGGATGCCGAAACCGAGCGCTGTGTTAAGCAAGCGGGTTATGCAATGTCTGACATTCTGCCCTCGGGAGAACGTATAAAAGTCCGCTCCACGGCCAATCTGCACACCGGCGGCACCATTCATGATGTTACCCAACGCCTGCACCCGGTATTAGCGTCTGCATCACGCCGGGCGGCCAGAGCTCTGCATATTCCCGTGGTAGGATTGGATTTTATGGTACCAAACGTTGATGGCCCGGATTACGCCATTATTGAAGCCAATGAACGACCCGGACTTGCCAATCACGAACCACAACCCACGGCTGAGAGATTTGTCGATTTATTGTTTCCACACACCAAAAGCAAAGACGCCCAATAAAGCTCATTATCGTGCCCTAAGCAGCCTTTCATTTTACCCATAAGCGAAACACGTCAGATATCGTTCTGGCGTCGCTTTTAAACTCCGATGTAACCCATGACCAAAATAGCCATTGATCAACACTATCTAAGCACAATATTAGATACCTTACTGCGCACCCCAAGTCCCAGCGGCATGACCGACGAGATTGTTCGTACCGTTTGCGCCGAATTAGACAAATTAGAAATTCCCTACGAACTGACTCGCCGCGGTGCCATACGCGCAACCCTAACCGGCAAGCAAACATCACCAAGACGCGCCATTGCCGCGCATTTAGATACTCTTGGCGCCATGGTAAAAGGATTAAAACGTAATGGCCGACTCAGAGTAGTTCCCATTGGCCATTGGAATGCACGCTTTGCCGAAGGCGCACGCGTGAAGATTCACTGCGATAGCGGCACCATTATTTCTGGTACTATTTTGCCTTTAAAAGCCTCTGGGCATACTTACAATAAAGAAGTCGATAGTCAGATTTCGGCATGGAATAATCTCGAAATTCGTCTCGACGAACCGGTAATGAATATCGATCATTTGTGGGATATCGGTATTCGCGTGGGCGATTTTGTCTCCGTTGACTCGCAACCCGACTTCCATGAAAACGGCTTTATTAACGCACGACATCTCGACGATAAATCCGGTGTCGCATCACTGCTAGCCGCCGCCAAAGCCATTCGCGATCATAAATTAACGCCCACATTAGATTGCCACCTGCTGTTTACCATTTCTGAAGAAGTCGGCGTTGGCGCCTCGCACATATTGCACGGTGAAGTCGCCGAGATGGTTTCTATCGATAACGGTACCATTGCACCGGACCAAAACACCTGCGAAACCGGTGTAACCGTTGCCATGCAGGACTCCAGCGGGCCTTTTGACCGCCACTTAACTCGCCATCTCATCAATATTTGCAAGCGCGAAGAGATTGAATTTAGCCGCGATGTATTCTTGTATTATCGCAGCGATGCCGCCGCAGCCTTAGAAGCCGGTAACGACATTCGCACGGCGTTAATCTGCTTTGGGCTAGATGCATCTCACGGATGGGAGCGCGTTCATCTAAAATCATTGGTGTCTATCGCATCGCTGGTGACCAGCTATATGCTCTCTGAACCCTTATTTGGCGAAAAAGAAAACGTCATAGGCTCGGCAGAAGACTACCCCATGATTAATCATTTAGAACATCTGCGACGCGACTGAATATAGGAATCTCTGACTGACTCAGTCATGAATTAATCAGCGGTTCCCATACATCTGAAAGATCGTGCTCCGGTAGACCGTTACCGAGCCATTGATCGGCTACAGAAAAATACTTGCCAATTTTTCGGTTGCGAGTATTTGACCGCCAAACTAGAGTGTTGAGAATCCATCGACTCTCAACACTTATAGATTAGGTTTGGCGCTATGTTGCCGTCTTACGATAAAGTCGTAACACCCGATACAGATTCTGCGAAATTTGCAGACTACTATCGCGCCTTAAGCGAACGCCAATCGAGTTACGTCGGAATATTTTTCGCAGGCGTTAAAACCACGCACATATTCTGCATTGCCACCTGCCGTGCTCGAAAACCAAAAAAAGAAAACGTTGAGTTTTTTACGGATTATAAAGCGGCACTGAGTGCTGGTTATCGACCCTGTAAAATCTGTAAACCCACCGAAAACTCTGAGCAAGCGCCCGAACAAGTTACTCAAGCCATTGACTTGGTTCGCAATAATCCAAAGCAGAAGATTTCTGATTTTGAACTGCGGCAGAACCATATCAGTCCAGATTTAGTGCGCCGCTGGTTTAAAAACCATTATCAAATTACCTTTCACACTTTTCAAAGAATGTATCGCATTAATAATGCGTTTATCGAATTAAAATCGGGCGGAAAGTCTGCAACCGATACAGCGTTAGATCACGGTTACGACTCTTTAAGTGGATTTTCTTACACCTATAAAAAATTAATGGGCAACTCGCCGCAAAAAAGCATGAAAAATAACGTTATTTTAATTCATCGATTTACCACACCTTTAGGGCCAATGTTTGCTTGTGCAACCGATGAAGGTCTGTGCTTATTAGAATTTGTCGATCGTAAAAAACTCGAAACCGAATTTAAAGATTTACAACGGCTTTTAAAAGCCGAAATCATCACCGGAGAAAACGACCACATTCGCTCCATTCAAGAAGAAATAAACCAATACTTCAATGGTGAATTAACTACCTTTAACACCAAAATCCATTCACCGGGAACGGAATTTCAAAACCAAGTTTGGCAAGCATTGCAAAGTATTCCTTACGGACAAACCCGCAGCTACCAAGATCAGGCTAACATTATTAACAAGCCCAAGGCCGTACGTGCCGTGGCTAACGCCAATGGTTGCAACCG
>CALMJT010000182.1 GCA_937864365.1 uncultured Alteromonadales bacterium
TTTCCTAAGTATTATCGCGACTGTAAACCTGGTGAGTTGATTGCAAAAGGATACGAGAAAAGGTTGTTATTATCTGAAACCATAAAAGCCAATAATCCCGATTTTGATTTTACTCAGTTACCCAAAGAGGATTTTGTTTGGTTACCGGTAAAACATCGTTTTGGTGCTTGGGTAAGAGTGTACCCCAACAAGTCTGATGACAGTTTTCTCTATTTTCCTTTAGAGCCTTGGCAATAAAACGCTCATGAATAGTTAATAAAAAGGAAGCATTAAGCTTCCTTTTTTATTTTAAAGGCCTAAAAACTAGACTTACCAAACAATGCGCATTGATAAATCGATGGCTCGGCAGTCTTTAGTCAGTGTACCAATAGAAACAAAATCTACGCCGGTTTCGGCAATATGGCGCAGGGTTTTTTCATTAACGCCGCCAGAGGCTTCTAGTTTAGCGAGGCCCGAGTATTCGTTTTTATTGAGCTCTACGGCGTGACGTAAATCGGTCAGTGTAAAGTTATCGAGCATAACGATATCGGCCTGTGCGATCAGTGCTTCTTTTAGCTCTTCCAGATTTTCTACTTCTACTTCTACGGGTTTTTCTGGCTCGTTTTGCTTGGCTTTTGAAACTGCCTGAGTAATGCCACCGCAAGCGGCGATGTGATTTTCTTTAATTAAGAAAGCATCGAACAAACCTATACGATGATTAAAACAGCCACCGGTTGCTACTGCGTATTTTTGGGCTGTTCTAAGGCCGGGAATGGTCTTACGTGTATCTAAGATTTTAATGTGTGTACCGGCAACCAGTTCACGGTAATAACGGGCTTTAGTTGCTACACCCGAAAGTAACTGTAAAAAGTTAAGAGCGCTTCTTTCTCCGGTAAGTAAACTGCGCGCAGAACCAGACAATTCAAAAAGAACACTGTCTTCTTCGAAGTAATCGCCGTCATCGCCGCGCCAGCTTATTACAACGCTTGGGTCTAATTGTTGGAAGACTTCTTCTACCCAAGCTTTACCGCAGAGTACGCAGTTTTCGCGAGTAATTACCGTTGCTGTGGCTTGGGTATCGCTATCGATTAAAGCCGCAGTGATATCCCCGCTTTTGATATCTTCTTCTAAAGCTTCTTTAACAGAGCGTTTAATATCGTCTTTTAATGTTTCTGAAACGGACGTAATCATTGCTAATAACCTGATATTACATAACTCGTTGGCCGGGTTTGGCACCGGAAGGTGGTTCAAGTAAATAGATTTTTTTACCCCGGGGACCTGCCGCTAAAACCATGCCTTCCGATACACCAAATTTCATTTGGCGAGGTGCTAGGTTGGCGACCATTACGGTGAGCTTGCCTTCTAGTTCTTCTGGAGCGTAGGCGCTTTTAATACCTGAAAATACGTTGCGAGTTTCGTTGCCTAAATCTAACGTTAATTGAAGCAGCTTGTTGGCGCCTTTAACGTGTTCGGCTTTTTTAATTAAGGCAATACGTAAATCGACTTTGGCGAAATCATCAAAATTAATGGTTTCAGCAATAGGTTCTTGCTCATCGACAGTCGTTGTTGGTTCTGAATTTTTTTGCTCAACAGGAGTGGGTGATAACTTAGCGTTAGTTTCCATCACGGCGTCAATTTGCGTTTTTTCAACGCGTTTGAGCAATGCTTTAAAACCGTTAATTTGAGTTCCTCCCACAAAGGCCAGTGGTTGGCTCCAATTAAGTGTTTCATTTAAGAAGGTTTCTGCACGTTCCGCCAAGCTCGGAACCACTGGTTTTAAAAAGGTCATTAAGGCTCGGAACATATTGATGCCCAGAGAACAGATGGCGACAACTTCTTGTTCTTTGCCTTCCTCTTTTGCTAACGACCAAGGTGCCTTAGCGGCCAAATATTCGTTCGCGGCATCGGCTAAAGCCATAATTTCGCGGGTAGCTTTTGCGTATTCACGATTTTCAAAAGCAGACGCAATAACGTCTTGAGCCTCTAAGAATTGCTGCCAAAGCTCAGGGTTTTCGGGTGTCGCTGACAAACTGCCGCCGGATTTTTCAATAAATTTAGCGGTTCGACTGGCAAGGTTTACTAACTTACCGACCAAATCGGAATTTACCTTTTGAATAAAATCTTCAAAATTTAAATCGATATCATCAACGCTGTTCGATAATTTACTGGCGAAGTAGTAACGCAAATAATCTGCGTCTAAATGCTCAAGATAACTTTCGGCATTAATAAAGGTTCCGCGAGACTTAGACATCTTCTCGCCATTGACCATCAAAAATCCGTGTACGTTAACACCGGTTGGGGTTCTAAATTGCGCAGACGACAACATCGCCGGCCAAAACAACGCGTGGAAATTCACAATGTCTTTGCCAATAAAATGATACAACTCTGCTGAACTGTTTACATTCCAAAAGTCATCAAATTCTAAACCGTCGGTGCGATCGCAAAGGTTTTTAAAGCTGGCCATGTAACCGATGGGTGCATCGAGCCAAACGTAGAAATATTTGCCGGGTTCACCGGGAATTTCAAAACCAAAATAAGGCGCATCACGAGAGATGTCCCATTCTTTTAGACCGGAATCTAACCATTCGGCCAGTTTGTTGGCGACTTCGTCTTGTAAATGTCCTGCGCGTGTCCATTCTTTTAAGAAAGATTCGAACTCGGGCAACTTAAAGAAAAAGTGTTCCGAATCTTTTTGAATAGGAGTCGCGCCGCTGATTGCCGATTTGGGATTGATCAATTCATTGGGGCTGTAGGTTGCGCCGCACTTTTCACAGTTGTCGCCGTATTGGTCGTCGCTCTTACATTTGGGGCAGGTGCCTTTAATGTAACGATCGGCCAAAAATAAATTTTTCTCGGGATCAAATGCTTGGGTTACATTGCGACTGGCAATATGTCCGTTCGCTTTTAGGCGTTCATAGATCAATCCTGAGTAAACTTTATTTTCTTCAGAATGGGTGCTGTGAAAATTATCAAAACCAATGTTAAAGCCCTGGTAACACTTTTCGTGATCGGCTTTGATGTTTGCGATTTGTTCTTCCGCTGTGATGCCGAGCTGTTCGGCTTTTAGCATAATGGCGGTGCCATGGGCGTCATCTGCGCAAACGTAGTAAGCTTCGTTACCGCGAAGCTTTTGGAATCTGACCCAAATATCGGTTTGTATTGCTTCCACAATGTGGCCTAAATGCAATGGGCCATTGGCGTAGGGAAGTGCACTGGTGACAAGAATTCTTCGATTAGACATGGTTGCTCTGTTCTAATTACGGATGCGTTTATTACTACCGGGCGAAATAAGTAATGGTTGTATGAATGGGCACACAATCGTTACAGCCCTAAATGTTACAACCTTTGAATAAAGATTAGCTAAATCAACGTTAGCTGGCTTATAACATTAAGCTTATTTACCGCGCGGTTATCTGTGATTCATTGGGCGCGTAATATACCACACTTGTCGGCTGATTTTCGCCAATGTCTGGGCATTAGGTTCGGTATGGCAGGTCTTGTAGATTTCAAACTCAAGCGTAATTTCAATGCCATTTACGTGTTGGCCTTGGCACAGAATTCGATGAACAGATGAATGGACGGAAGGTTTTTTCACAGTAAGCGTAATGTTTACTCAATTTGGATAATGACAGATTGTTTATGAGTAATTTACCAATAGATTTAGAGTCAATTGCACAACGAGTTGGCGCTCTTATCGAGCCGGTTACCGGTAAGTCGTTACTGGAGATCGGAGCAATCAGTGATCTTAAATTTGCCAAGGGTAATGTGGATATCACTTTGACATTTGGATTCGTTTGCGACGGTTTACAGCAGGCACTATCGCAGCAGATTTGGCAATCGTGCCAAACCATTGATGGTGTTGAGTCCGTTAATGTGAATATCGACTGCGTTATTCCTGACGGACGCCACGTTGCTGAATTACCGCTTTTACACGGTGTAAAACACGTTATCGCGGTGAGTTCTGGTAAGGGTGGTGTCGGTAAATCCACCACCAGTGTCAATTTGGCATTAGCGTTACAGGCCGAGGGTGCCAAAGTTGGTATTTTAGATGCCGATATCTACGGTCCGAGTCAGCCTCAACTATTGGGTGTTGGTGGTCAGCGGCCTGAAGCTCAAAACCAAACCATTATGCCCATCGTCTCTCATGGTATTGCTTGTATGTCGATGGGTTTTCTCGTGACCGAAAACACGCCCATGGTTTGGCGTGGACCAATGGCCAGTGGTGCGTTTCAACAGATTATCGGCCAAACCCAATGGGGCGAGCTTGATTATTTAATCGTCGATATGCCGCCCGGTACCGGCGACATTCAATTAACGCTGTCGCAAAAAATTCCACTCAGTGGCGCGGTTATTGTGACCACCCCGCAAGATTTGGCATTACTCGACGCCAAAAAAGGCATCGAAATGTTCCGGAAGGTTCATGTTGACATACTGGGCGTAATTGAGAATATGTCCACCCATGTCTGTTCCAACTGCGGTCACGAAGAACCGATTTTTGGTGAAGGCGGCGGCGCGTTGATCAGCCAGCAGTACTCAACTCAGCTGTTGGGCAGTTTGCCGTTAAGCCTGTCTATTCGCAAAGATGCCGACAGTGGCAGGCCTTCGTTAATTGCAGATGCAGAATCTGACATTAGTTTGCGTTATCGAGAAATTGCTCGAAAAGTCTCCGCTCAGATCTGGCTTAATGGCAAGGCAAAAGCTTCTACCCCAATGATCGAGATCGATAACGATTGATGTGAGCCACAGGAGCGTCTTGAGCGTCTGTGTATCGGTAAAACCTTAAATTTAATCAGGTTAAGTTGTGCCTCGCGGTGTTTTTTTCTGTGAGGTAAGTCGTTATCATGATGGGTTCTGCGGCGCAAAACTGCTACTCAAAACCGCTGCCCAATACCCGAATTAAATAATGAGAGAATTATGAGTATCAAGTCAGACAAGTGGATGTGCCGCATGGCTCAAGAGCATGGCATGATTGAGCCATTCGAGCCCGGTCAGGTGCGCACCAGCTCCGATGGCCAACGGTTAATTTCCTACGGCACGTCCAGTTATGGCTACGATGTACGCTGTGCAAATGAGTTTAAAATTTTCACCAACGTTCATTCAACCATTGTTGACCCTAAGAACTTTGATGAAAACAGTTTTGTTGATATTGTCAGCGACGTTTGCATTATTCCGCCTAACTCTTTCGCGCTTGCGCGTACGGTTGAATACTTCCGTATTCCACGTAATGTCTTGACTGTCTGTCTTGGCAAGTCGACCTACGCTCGCTGCGGTATTATCGTCAATGTGACACCGTTAGAACCCGAATGGGAAGGGCACGTTACCCTAGAGTTTTCAAACACAACGCCATTACCGGCAAAAATATATGCCAACGAAGGTGTTGCTCAGATGCTGTTTTTTGAATCTGACGAAGTGTGCGCGACCTCGTACCGTGATCGTGGTGGTAAGTACCAAGGTCAGGTCGGTGTAACATTACCTAAAACCTAATATTGAATCGCTAATGTAAAAGGCATTGGCGAAATTAACTTCAGAAGTTTCACCACTATGCAGTATCGATGCGCCAACTGTGCGAGCATTTTCTCGGACAAACAAGCCAAATGCGAAGATTGGACAGACCCAACGAAAAACTTTATCTGTCCACATTGCGAAGTTGCACTGATGCGCACAGAAGCACGCAGTGTGAGTATTGGCGAGCGAATTAAGCGTGTGAAACCCGCTCACTGGATTGCTCTGGTGGGCTTTTTCTTAATGCTCGTGCTTATTGATCGTCGTGCGGGTTTACCGATACTGTTCCCTTACGTAGCTACGTTTTTAGCGGCTCTGGCACTGGTGATTCACCAGTGGTTCAAGTCATCACCCTACGAGCATACCGAAACCGTTGATATTTCATTGGAAAGATCAACAGACAGTAATGTTTATCAATTTAGGCCAAATGCCGAGCGCGACCATCATTAATGGGTTTGTTGCCACGGTTATTTTTGAACACTTTTAGAGGTAATTTTTTTGGAAGACTTTTCAGAGAAAATTGTTATCTCTAACGCTGTGTCTATTCCGTTGCACGAGGTGTCGTTTCAAGCGATTCGTGCACAAGGTGCTGGTGGCCAAAATGTGAATAAAGTCTCCAGCGCTATACATTTGCGCTTTGATATTTCCCAGTCGTCGTTGCCCGATTTTTATAAAGATCGATTGTTGGCATTAAACGATCAGAGAATTACCAAAGAAGGTGTTGTTGTTCTTAAGTCTCAAGAACATCGCACACAGGAGCGAAATCGTTACGAGGCGTGTTTACGGTTGCAATCGTTAATTCGCCAAGCCACAAAAGTTGTTGCCAAAAGACTATCAACGCGACCCACTCTTGCGTCGAAAAAGAGACGTTTAGAATCGAAAAATCAACGCTCGAAAGTTAAAAATATGCGCTCAAAAATTGATTGGTAAAATCGACAGCGGATATTTTTAAACCCTTTCTAAAACAGATTAATTGTTCCATTTATTATGAATATCTCAGCTCAACAAACCATTATTAATACGTTGGCAGATCAAGGTTGGGGTGTGTTCGATAATGTTATTGATGACGGTATTCTCGAACAATTAATTCTGTCTTTCGATGAGCTTAACGAATCCGAATTTAAACAGGCTGGCATTGGCCGCAATCAATTGTCTATGGTTGATCATTCCATTCGTTCGGATGAAATTCGTTGGTTGTCCCACGAAGATAAAGACATTGTTCCGTTTTTTAATTGGATGGAACAGCTACGTATCGCCATTAATGAGGCGTTTTATTTAGGGTTATTTGATTACGAATGTCATTTTGCCTGTTATAAAACCGGACGATTTTATCAAAAACATTTAGATGCATTTGTGGGTAAATCGAACCGTCGTTTATCCACTATTTTGTATTTAAATGAACAGTGGCAGTCTGGGCATGGCGGTGAATTATTAATTTATCCCAGTATTAATAGTGAAAAACCTAACGACCATGTTATGGCAACCGTTGAACCTAAATTGGGTCGATTGGTGGTTTTTTTCAGTGAAGAATTTCCTCACGAAGTTTTACCCAGTCAAACATTACGCAAAAGTATTACGGGTTGGTTTCGGGTACGAGAGGTATAACAGAGAACTCTGATTAAATCACGGATGTATTGATTGAAGATTCTTAAACTTAGTTTTTAAACGCTAATGTTTAAGTGGCGTGTCAACCGAGCGACTGCTTGAGTCTTTAAACCGTTATTTCCTGCGTTTATTTTCAGAAGAGTTCTGTTGAAACAAAGCATTGAGCAGATCTTTCTCGTCGGCGGAAACTTGGCTGTGCTCTTTTGTTTTTATATCGGTAATGCAAACTTGGTTACGCCCTTGATTTTTGGCGCGATACAATTGTTGATCAGCTTCTGCGATTAATTCATCTTGAGTTAATCCACAATCTGCGGTGTAGCAAGAGACGCCAAAGCTGGCCGTAATTACCAATGAACCATCGTTTACTGGCAGTGGCGTTTGTTCAAGAGCAATTCGAATGCGCTCGGCGATTTGTTCGCTGATTTTTAACGTCGTTGCCGGCAGTAGTAACGCAAATTCTTCACCACCGTATCGACAAGGAAGATCCATTGGGCGAATAGCCGTTCTAATGAAGTCAGCGAAGTGTTTAAGCGCTCGGTTACCAACTTCATGACCCCAGTTATCGTTGACGCTTTTAAAGTGATCTAGATCGATAAATACCAAACAAAAGTCTGCGCTGGTTCTGCCGGTGCGTTCAATTTCTCGATGCAGTGCTTCGCGAAAATAACGGTGGTTATAAAGGCCGGTAAGTGCGTCGGTTCTAACCAGAGCTTTGAGCTGTGACAATTCAAGCTGTAAGCCGTGAACCTGGTTTTTTAGGTGAGTATTTTCCTTCTCTAAACGATAAAGCTCGGTTAGAAGATTTTCAGAGTCTAGCTGTTGTTTGGAAAAATCACCCATGAGAACACTGCAACTATTAGTCTTGATATGCATTATAGTTCGAAATTTGGAACATAAAGGCACGGGTGTGCATCATCATTGATTAAGATTGAACCACAAAATTTCCGATTATCCTAATCCGAAAAAGTCAAAGTAGGAAAATTACCACAAATTTATGTAATTACTAGCATAGTCACTGATAGGTTAATAGCCACATTTGAGTAAACAATCACGTTTGAGTTTGTGTAGATAGGTGCTGGTTTAAATAGACACTGGTGAATTTGGGGTTTTTTCGCGTTTTGTGAAATAAAAATCCGCGTTGATCTGTAACGCTTAACCAACATTGTATAGCAGAATCTAATTAACCCGAAGTTGTCCGCCGAGCAGGGATGTGTTGCCAATTTCAAGAAAGCTAAGTACTTCAAATAGTGAATAAATTGGAATTCACATTTTCAATTTTTGTCCTCTGATTAAATCGTAGGCGATGTAATCAGAGGTTCTGGATAAACTTTTGATTTTTTGTTGATGGAAAAGATCGATGTGTAAAATCGATAATTCAAAAAACTAAGATTGCTAGGTATGAATTAATTTTACGATAATCAAAGTGTTTTTATATTTCGCTTTTTTTATATAAATAAGCACTCAATTAACTTTAAACTCGACCTAATGTTTTTTATGGGATAAAGCCCACTCAGAGTAAGATCAAGAAACATAGAATTCATCGATCATAGCAAAAGCAATTTCGTGTACAAATTGGTGATCAACATATCTTTAATTAAATCTACGTTTTCTTTAGGAAACTCTGATTAACCTAGAGTTTCTCGCGACACAAGGATGTGTCGCCAATT
>CALMJT010000183.1 GCA_937864365.1 uncultured Alteromonadales bacterium
CTTTGTTTGGGGCAGTTTACCCTACAAGCTGGTACGAGATTATTAAACCACTACAGCTTTAAAAATAATGGATATTCGAGTGGTAATTCTTTATTACTTTGAAATTCATTTTCGTAAGCTGTGAAAAATAAAGCGGTAGATACTCCGTTTTCTTTTAAATATTGTTTTGCCAACACCTTGTCAGAATCGTACATTAATATGTTTTTCGACGATCCGGTATATGCTATGTTGTTATTCTCAAAATATTCTGGCAGCCAAACGTTTTCATTGTTCTCAATTGGAATAAATTTAACAGCAATGACAACTAAATCAGGCTTTCTTGTTAACACACCCTCTAGATCCTCCAGTGATTTACAGGAAGAAAGTAGACATTGATGACCCATTTTCAGCACTGAATCAAGGACATTCTGACAAGCTTGAAGGCTGCCGAAACCTGTTTCATTTAGTGCACTATTTGGTGTAGTAACAATTTCTATATTCATAATAGTCCGAAAAGAGAGTGAAGTTAGGCTGATATTGACGAAATCAAGAAAAAATCACGATTGTGCAGTAGAATATACACGAGGCGACAATGATGAAACCAAATTCAGTGCTTCAGTATGCGCTCTAAGAATGAGAGTGTATACATTTATCAAGTCTTTGTTGGAGTTTTTTGCTAAGTTAAGGATAAAAATTTCAGCTCATTGCAAGGTCAGTCGAAGTTATTTATGCAGTTCCACTTTAAGTAAAATATGATTAATTACTTCAGGTTTTAATCAAAAAAAAGAGCTTAGAAAAAATTCCAAGCTCTATAATATTTTGTAAATTTGTCGTTATTGATATGAATAATGCGTTTAATTTTCGATGTAATTTATTGTCTATAGGAAACTCTGATTAACCTAGAGTTTCTCGCGACACAAGGATGTGTCGCCAATTTCAAGAACTGTAAATGATTGAAATTGTGAAGAAATTGGAAATCACATTTTCAATTTCTTCCCTCTGATTAAATCAAGGATGAGTTAATCAGAGGTTCCTATATAGAAAACTTGTTAATTATTTTCCTTTGGGTAAATGCCATTTAAATACTTAAACAAATCGCTATTGGTTGACAAAACCACAGTAGAGTCTTTATCGATAATATATTTGTAAGATTCCATTGTTCGAGTAAACGTGTAAAAATCTTCACTCGATTTACTTTGGTTGTAAGCGTCAGCATAGATTTCTGCTGCTTTGGCATCTGCAAGACCTCTTATTTTTTCGACTTGCTGATAGGCTTCTGACTGTATTTTATCAAGTTCTCTCACTCTATCACCGCGAATTCTTGCGGCTTCACCATTACCTTCAGATAAAAAGCGTTCAGCAATTTGTCGTCGTTCACTTACCATGCGTTCGTAAATTTTTGGTCTAACACTTTCATTATAATTAATTCGTTTGAAGCGAATATCTAAAAGTTCGATTCCAAAAACTTTAACTTTATTTGCGGCTTCTAAAAAAATTTCTTCTTCTACCAGTTTTCTGCCTTTTTTAATGGGAACAAGTAATCCTACATTTAAGTCAGAATCAGAGCTGCTTAATATTTCAGCTTGGGAAGGCTCTCGATCTTTAGTGGTGCGTATAATTTCGATAAGCTCATGCTTTGCAACAGCGTTGCGTGTCTCACTTCCTAAAATATCATCCAGCCTTGATTGTGCGCTTCTCTCATCTCTTAATCTTAAAAAATACTGTAGAGGATCGACAATACGCCAGCGAGCATATAAGTCTACAGAAATGTAGAGTTTGTCTTTAGTTGGCATGTCAGAAGGATCACCATCCCATTCTAAAACGCGTTTATCAATAACGTTGCTTTCTTGAATAAAAGGAATTTTTATATTCAGTCCAGCATTTACAACAGGTTCACCAACAGGCTTGCCAAATTGAGTAATAATAACCTGCTCAACCTCACTTACCGTATAAAGTCCACTTTTTAAAGCAAATGCAAGAAGTGCTACTATGGTCATGACTAGAGTTGTTTTTATTAAACTCATTGAATGTCTCCGGAATTTCTTCCAAGGTTGAGCAAGGGTAGAATATTATTCGTTCTCTCATCGATAATTATTTTTGACTGAATTCTGGGCAGAATTTCTTGCATTGTTTCTATGTATATCCGCCGTTTTGTTACCTCGGGTGCTTTAATAAACTCAGCATATAAAGCATTGAATCGAGCGCTATCACCTTCAGCTTCGTTTATTCGCTTTAAACGATAACCATCGGCCTCTCGAATGCGTTGATCTTTTTCACCAAGTGCAAGTGGAATAACTTTGTTGTAATCTCGACGCGCTTCATTAATTAATTTTTCTTTTTCTTGCTGCGCTTGATTTACTTCATTAAATGATTCTTGAACAGGTTTTGGTGGATTGATATTTTTCAGCTGAACTTGGTCAATACTAATGCCCATTGTATATTTTGCTGATAATTCCTGCATTTTAACTAACGCTTCGGACTCTATCTCTTGACGTCCAACAGTGATTACTTCATCAACTGTGCGATCTCCAACAACTTCACGCATCACAGACTCAGAGACATACCTCAATGTTTCACTGGCCTCGCGAACTTCAAATAAATATTTTACAGGTTCTGAAATACGATATTGCACCACCCATTCGACTAATGCGGCATTTAAATCTCCTGTCACCATTTGTGTTTCTCGTTCGTTATTGTATCTTCCAGAGTTTTGGTATGGATCCGTTGCGCCCGGAGTGGAAAACCCAAATTCTTGCTTCAACTGTCGCTTAATAGGAACGATGGTTGCTGAGTCGATACCGAACGGGAATTTTAAATGTAAACCCGGTGGTACATTATGAATGTACTTACCAAATCGTTGAATTACTGCGACAGAATCGCTCGGTACAGTAAACGTTGCTGTCCACGCGAGAACACCGGTTAGAAAAACCAGAAGGAGTATAAAAACTTTTGAGGGGCTACCGCCGGAGAGGAATTTTTGCAAAAAGCCAGTAATTTGAGAAAGTATTTTAGCGAGATCTGGTGGAGAATTATTCCCTGATCCCCATGGGGAATTAGAGCCATCGATATTTTTTGGCATGTAGGTTGCCTTTTTATGATATGAGGCGAGAGCATCTCACCTAGATATCATTAAATGGGGACGCTGAGGTAAAAATCAAGGTGGTTGTTACAAAGATTACACTTATGAGTATGTTTTATTAATATAACATTAAAGAATAACGCATTGATAAGACCGTTAAGTATGCCTTATTCAATTTTATAACGATAAGCTGCATATTATTCATAAACTAATCGTGATATTTTTCTATCAATAAAAGTAAGCTGAAATACACATTTTCTTTGTTTACCGAGAAGACGGTGTTTAATAATATAATTTTTATTTTTCCATATCCCAACATTGTTGAGAGCGTGGTTTTAGTGAAAATGTTAATGAATTAATCTGGCAATATTTACCTAAATATCAAGATATAGATGGTCTGATACAACTTCAGTACAACCAAATAGCCATGCAACTGAACTAACAATCACGAAGATGCTTACAGCGTAAAACTTCAGAAAAAAGTATTTAATAAACATTAATATTTTTTTGCGCAGTGCAAGCTTGAAATTAGGTTGTTACTCCAATCCACTTACCTATATCCCTTCAAAAAATTTATTGAGAATTACCTTTAAAAACAGACATGGCTATCCAGTGTCAGTTTCAAAAATATTCCAAGATATTTCTCTACGCCAACTACGATATTTAGTTTTAATGTATAAAATGGAGCGGCATATAAATTCATACTAGTTTGGTATGTTATGGCTGTTCCCAGCTAAAATCCGATAAACTATTTTTCACCTTTTTAACATTTTTATCGGTTACTTTACTGAGCGAGCTATATCTGGCGAACATAGCGAATAAACCATAGAAGAGCAGTAAGCACTATACCAGAAACACTAAAAGTAAATTAGTTCAGTGGAGAATGAGCTCTTTGTGGCTGAAACGAGGTTGGGCAATTTGTTAGGCATTTCATTGCAATGTAAGTCCTAAAAACAACCCATAAAAAATAAGAATGTGGCCGAGGTGTGATTTTATACCCTGAGTTTTTAATATAAGCCCTGAAGCTATAAATGAGGCGCCAAATATTAGGAACCATACAGCATAAGTACCTTCCCAGTAACCACACGCAGAATTATTTACATCACATACCAAACTTCGGAAATGAATGACCATAGAAAGAACAATAAGTAGAGTGCCAAACCCGATTTCGCCTCGGCTTATCCATAATTTTATTTTTTGCACTTCTTTATACCTTAGATATTTTGTATTTTTTAACGATTTGAGAGCATTTATCGTTCTGATTGTTCTTTTACAGTAGTTAATCGGCTTGCTATATTTTCCGTTGCACATAACTTTGCACATCCAAGGGATTTCCGCCCTGTAAATAATAACCGTCTAGGCCATAAGCCATTTGTTCAAGTGGCGCATCGTTGTAACCGTAATTTTGAATCTCATGGATGTAACGATTGATAAAACCCTGTGCACCCAGAAGGTTCCACTGTACGACATGAACAAGCTCGTGAAAATGTAAACGTAATACGTCGGCACAACGCGGAAGAACATAATAGGTATTCTTGTATGTTATTCCATTCACGTCCATGTTGATAAAATCATCAAGACCAGCTTCTCGAAGCTCTGGAAAATTCGGCTTCGGAATTTTTTCCAAAACAACAAAGTATGAGTTGGCTTGAAAATGTTCAGAATAAAAGCCAGAAAATTGCCGACTAAATATTGCGCAAGATTGTCTTTGCGCTTGATATTTAGCGTTAATGGAATCAATCCATGCTTCAATTTTATTGATCATAAGCTCTCCGAATAAATTTAACCTTTTACTGGGGTGCTAGCACTTAGAATAGCCCAATTATACATTGGCTGATTTATAAACAGTTACCCGTTTCTGTAAAAGAAGCGCTCTCTACCTCCGCTGCCTCGCTTAACTTTATAGTGATTATGTAATGCCATTTATCGCATACAAAGTTGCTGGTGTCGCTAGTTTCCGTAACGGTTAGCAGTCTCTGCGATTCGTCCAGCATCGGTGCATACTCTGCGTATCGTTCTTGAGCACCGGCAAGATTGATTTTTTCTGTATTTAAAAAGGCGATTTCATTCTTCCAAAATTCCGCCCTCTTTCGGTCTTTACCCTCCAACCCGCATGATGCGAGTAATATCGGTAGGATAAGAATAGAAAGATATTTCATAGATCGTTTAACATTCAGAAAGGAATGGTTTGAAACGTAAAGTCATAAATTAACTGCGTTCTTTTTCTATTAATCAAAATAGAAAAAACTTTAGTGGGTAAAACTATGTACCCCAGTACTTTTCTTCGACTTTATGGCTACATTTATTGCACACTAAAATTTGAGTATATTTTCTGGGGCCTAGATAAAAAGATACTGTGATTTTTTTTGTAGCATTAATACCCGCCGGATCTTTAACTTTATCGAGAGACAAATTTCCTCCGCATTTTGGACACCTATTATTGGTCAATTTGTATAGCCTTAAGGCAAGGGCCGTTATACAAACGCCAATAATCAAAATGTAAAGTATCAGATTGAATTCCATTATTATTTATACATAACGCTAATAACAGCTGCTTGAAAAAACTTCTTTTGTGGGGTTTATACGATAAGGGCCAAATGTGTGATGAAACGCTTTCTCAACCTTGTGCTCGTCTTCTACTCTTCCCGCAAAAGCGCATTCGAAAGGGACAGGAACACCTGTTGAGTATAACTCCGACCATCATCTAGTGTCTGCAGACTCACTAAGTGGGTTCACGTAGAGCAATACTGCCCTACGTAAACTTACCTTTTACTATAACTTGGTAACCACAAATTCGTAATTGTACGAATTTGGCACTTTACTTAAAATACCAAGAACATAAAATTTCAGTTTACTTAACATCGAAGATTTACTAATTATAAAATCCCTGAGAGGTTCAAATGTTGCCAGCGGGGCGGACAAACGAGTTAGCGGTTGACTGTCATTGCCCACCTTTGTTATGTGACTGTAGATGATTTAATTATATCTTCTAATATTTTTCCTCTGTGATTACGAGCAGATTTTTCATTTACCGCTTCCTTAGCAAACTCAAAATATTTCTTCTCATCCGGTGTTATATCCTCATGTGCAACGCTTGAAAAGTATTGCTTACTCTTGCCTTCTAATGTTTCAAGCTTTTCTTTTAAAATTGCAACATTTAAGTTATCAACATCTGATTTCGCAAGCTCTACAACCAAGCTAAAGAAATTTGATTTATTACACCAATAACTCGAATGTTCAAAATCAAGCTTAAGAATGATATTGAAGGCTTTTGATAATAAGTTTTCAATAGCTTTTTTGCGCTCAAAGTTTACGTTATATTTTTCTATATAATCCTGTACTCTAATATTTCGGTTGAAATATTCAGATTCAATAAGAGTTGAAACTAAAGTCATCATATATTGAAGATTGCTCATTCTCATAATGTCATTATCACTAAAGACTTGGGTTGTAGACAAAACTTGATTGGAAAGATCCCGTAAATCCTTGGTAACAATTGAGTCTGTATCAAATTCACATGGTTTGAAATCAGAATCTACAATTTGCTTACAAAATACTACGAATTCACTATCACCATATTGAGCATTTACCTTTTCAATCGCATTCAAAGAATATTCAGTATTGTTTATTCTCATAAATATTTCTTTTACGATGTCTGGATCAAGATTTTTTAAGTCTCTAACTGAAACCAAATAATTAAGAAAAAGTTTCTTTTCATCTACGCTGAGCTCTTCAAAACGCTTAACTCTATTTTGTACTCTAAAGTCACCAATTCCCTTGATGTAATCAACTATTGTAGATAGGCGCTGCTGCCCATCTACAACAACTTCACTAGCAGTAATGTTGTCTAAGTCCATTTCCGCGCTTGCTATATAGACCTCTGGGAATGGGAAGTTCTTAAGAACCGTATCAATAAAATGATATTTATGTTGCTTCTTCCAAACTAACTTTCTTTGAAATTCTGGGTTAATAATTAAACTCCCCGAATTAATCTTATTATAAAGCTCGATAATCTTTACGTTAGTCGATGGTATGCTTTCAAGTAATTCTTTCATGTTCTACGCTATTAAATTAAGAGATAATGTGTGAATGTTAGCCCTATGATATCTTTCGAAGTAATACCAAGACTTGTAGATTCCGATATTCACTTCACGGCTATATTTGGCTGATAATTCACTTTGAACATTGCCGATACTAGGGGAAATAATGTAGTTATCAGGTAGTTTATCGGGCCTAATCCAACCTTTAAGGACATATTTGGCAAATTGATTTTTTGCACTACCACTAAAAACCGTATCCATATATGAATCTGTGTGGTCATATAGTGATACTAACTGCTCGTCAAATAACTTCCCCGATACTATAGCAACATCAAGATCTGATTTCTTTTTCGTTGAATCCGAAACATAATCCTGATCAAAGACTTTAAATGGATAGAAACCTGGGTTACTTCTATCAGGTTTTACACTAAATCCCAATTTACCTGAACCTACAATTGCAACTTCCCTAATGTGGACACTAAGACTCTCAGCAATAGACTTCTTAAACTGAAACTCTTGAGTTTCATCAAGATGGAACTGAAAAAAGTAACTGGCTCCATCGATAAGGTACTTTTGAACAACAATATCTTCAGTTAATGACCTACAGTCATTTTTAAAGTTTTTAAGTTTTTGTTGCTCTATACTTTCCTCTTCAAACACGATCCAATTCTCGTTTAATTCCATAAATAGATGATAACAATTCTATTAATAATCACTGTAAATCTTACAACTTCGCTGCGAAACGATCAGGGTAAGCAGCCGGAACGCAGCAGAGGCCCCATCGACGCAAGGATGTAACCATGCCCATTTGTTAGCTTTTTTTACCACTTAGCTATCACCAAAGGTTAGTAAGTAGTTTTGTGCTTCTTCATACGTGAATACATCAATGTCATACAAAATGTATACAGCTCCAAGGTTTTGTATATATTTACCTGAGGTTTTCAAGGAGTTTCCTTTATATCCGTTTCCGGTTAGAAAAGCATCACAGCTTACTGTCCAGTTTTCAAGCATGGTGGAAGATAGGCCCAATTCATCCTCGTCAGATGCAATACCATTTTCGTTTAGTTTAGTAATTAGTCTATCAAGATCAGCTCTACTCCATTCCTCAAGTATTTCAAGTGTTGTCATTTTATCCATTTCCTTCCTTCTCTCAAGCAAACACCGGTATTTGGGGGGCGAAGCAGTTAGCGTAGACATCCTAGACCCTTAGGGTGAACAACATGCGTTTGTTAGGATACTGGCCTTTGTTAGCTTTAGACGATATCTTCTAGTGGTAAACCTATGTCTTTTTCAAGTTTCTTATACTGTGATTTTATCTCTGCATAGAACTGACTGACTTCAAGTAAATATTCTTCATAGTCCGCTCTATCTCTTAATGTTTCACTCATTAATAATTGTTCATTGTATCGAACTGCATCACGCAGAGCTTGAACTAGCAGTGGGGCAGCTGCATTTGAAATTTCAATCATTTTGCTAACCTCTCGATCTCAGCAGCAAACAATTTTAATAGCATTCTAAATTT
>CALMJT010000184.1 GCA_937864365.1 uncultured Alteromonadales bacterium
GAAGCTAACTGCGGGTTACGGTTATTACAAACGATACAATATAGCGTTATATAATAATGACCAGTTTGCAGGCAAAAAAATTCTATCTCAATTTAAATCATTTTATTAACAATTACTGATAGAGCAATAAATAACAAGTTAATTTATAGGAAACTCTGATTAACCTAGAATTTCTCTCGACACAAGAATGTCTCGTCAAGTTCAAGAATGGCAAGTGATTGAAATTGTGAAGACATTGGAAATCGCATTGTCAATTTCTGCCCTTTGATTAAATCATGGGTGAGTTAATCAGAGGTTCCTATAGTTTTTGGGAAAACCCTCGCCAGAATAATGATGATCATCTTAAAACGTCTGGTTAAAAGCCCGTTACGAATTTAACCATCTGTTTAGTTCAAACAATCACACCCCAATGCCACACATTCACTGCAATTAACTATTGGAAACTCTAATGAATCCAGAGTTTGCGGCGACATAAGGATGTGTTGCCAATGTCAAAAACGGTAAGTGACGGAAATTGTGAAGAAATTGGTAATCGCATCGTCAATTGCTGTTCTTTGAATAAATCATGGTTGAGTTATTCAGAGGTTCCTATTAGCAATCTAAAAAGATTACGACGGTAGAAAAACGTCTACAAGACTCTTTTGTTGATCCATCCTCAATTTATTCAGCCAACAAAAATTGGCTCTGTACATTCCGAATTTTTCACACATTTGGTTCTTTAAGACAACAAAAGCATTAAAACTGTATTTGAATGAGAGTTTTAATGCGTTATCACCACTTAACTGACCTCAAGAATTAGATAAATTATCGAAGAATTAAGGCTGTATTGCGACGCATAAAGTGCTAACACTTTTGTTAACATAAAATTATTAAAGGAAACTAGTCTTAAGAGCATCCTTTACAGGCAGTCGCAGTCTTAGGCGAACACAATTTAGACAAAACCATATGGGAATACTATGAAAAAAATACTTTCGGGAATTGTAATTATTGGCGGGATTGCTTTAGCACTACCCTATTACGGCGGTTATAAAGCTGAAAAAACCCTAAGACAAATTGCCGAATCTAACTCCACTCCTGAATATGAACTAACGTGGGAATCTTACGAGCGTGGCTGGTTTAAATCTGAAGCTAAATTAAACCTTCACTACAATGAACGTGAATTATTTGATGAGTCGTTGGATATTCCAGTAAATGTCACGTTAAAACACGGCCCATTACTGTTTAGCAAAATTGCGAGTATTGGCTGGGTTCAATATGAAGCGAATATTGACGAAAACATTCTTCCTGCTGAGCTAAATGAAGTCATTCAACGTGAAGATGAGCAAGACCTGTTCGAAGGTCACGGTTACATGAATTTAGGTGGCGATCTTATCTTCGAAGAAACAGTAGCCGCCTTTTCTATAGAATCTGACGAGATTAGCCTAAATGTTAAGGGTGCCACCGCAAGTGGAACATTAGCATCCAATCAAAAGCTCGATTTAACTATCGTTATTGCACCAATAGCGCTAGATGCCGTGGCGGAATCGAATGAAAACATCACAATAACAACCGATACGATCACTGTGTTAATGCTGGCAGATTATTCGAAAGTTATCGCTAAAGGATTATTGCCGTATCAATCTATCATCGAAGTTAAGGATATTTCGGTTGAATCTGAGGAAATATCGCTAAAACTGGAAGGCTTTAGGTCTGACTCCGAAGTATTTTTCACTGAATCTAACACTCTATTGCAAATTAACAGCGCCAACACGGTAAAAAAACTCCGTTATCAAGGTGGCGAAGAGCTCTCCGACATAACCCTCAACTTCAGCTACGATAACATTCCTGTAGCTCTCTACAGCGCCTATATCGACGCCTTCACAACAGACGCTCCCGTAGACCCAGATAAGATTCTCAATGAAGATATTATTGAAGCCGCGTTTACTCATAAAGCAGGGTTTAGCATAAGCGAAGCTTCTGTGAAATACGATGGCGCGCCGGTGAGCCTTAATCTTAAAACCTACCTCAAAAAATCAGATAACTTTAGCGCTGCCGCTCTCTTACAAGCACCACCTTTGTTAATTTCTTCGATTGTATTAAATGCAGAAATGAACGCTGATAAATCGGTTGCCCAAAAACTACTTCGCAAACAAATGGAAACCGCGATTGCGGCACAATTAGCGTTAAATGGCACTGACACAACAATCAGTGATGCCGAACTGGATGTTATTCTTGATCAAACCGTGCAACAAACGTTGCAAAGCAGTTTGGCGTTAGGTTATTTCACCGAAGCGGCCGATGGTTACAAGGCAACTGTTTCATTTGAAGACGGTGTTTTTAAATTAAATGATAATGAACTACCGATTGATGCCTTAATGCAAGCCATTCAATAATCGAATAGATTTTTTTGTCTACCAATTAAAAACAACAGAAACCTTTAATAAACACGCTCATGTTTACTGAGAGTTTCTCATAAAAAAAGCCCCGCAAAGTAATTAACTCTGCGGGGCTTTTTAATTTTTAACTATCCGAATTATTTACAACAACGGTAAATACCACGGCAGTTAATCTGCCAGCATTTCTTCTGCTAATCGCTTCGCTTTCACAAAATCGGTTTTACCCGATCCAAGTTTTGGTAAGGTTTCAACTTTCAACCAGGTCTGAGGAATTGAAAGACTGTTTAAATTACTGGCCATTAATCCTTGCTTAATGGCATCAACATCCAGTTCTTGATCGTACAAAACCACCAACTTTTCACCTTTTTTATCGTCGGGCAAACTGGTAATCACGGCTTCTTTTTCTGGGTCGGCAATAATTTTAGCAATAGCAGACTCAACCGCGCCAAGACTCACCATCTCACCACCCAATTTGGCAAAGCGAGAATAGCGATCGACCACGTATAAGAATCCGTCGGCATCTAGATAACCTTTATCACCACTCACGTACCAGCGCGCGTTTTTAAGTTCTTTGATAACGCTTTCGGTTTTTTCCGGTTGTTTTAAATAACCTTTCATCACCTGAGCGCCACCAATTAAAATCATACCCGCTTCGCCGGTTGGCAACTCTTCAAACGTATCGGGATCAACGATCATGCAGCTGGTGCCGGGCAGTGGCATACCCACAGAACCGACCTTAGAGCCACGCTGCAAACTAAAATTACTGATGTCTAATTGGTCGGGCACATTCACAGACGTTACCGGTGTGGTTTCGGTCGCACCATAACCCTCGTAAATAATTTTATTAAACTTTTGCCCAAACGCTTCACGAACATCGGTACTGAGTTTTTCGGCACCGGCAACCACAATTCGTAAACTGTCTAACATAAGCGGCACGACCTTGTTATTGCGGCAATAGAGTCGCAAGAAGGTTGAGGTACCACACATGATGGTTGCATTGTATTTTGCGACGGCTTTTGCACAACCCAATGCATCGGTCGGATCGGCATGGCAAATCATTGGACAACCTTCTAGCAGCGGTAAAAACTGCGTTACCGTCAAACCAAAAGCGTGGAATAGCGGCAAATTGGCCATGATGGCATCGTCGTCTTCCATATTTAATACATCGGCAATTTGCTTCACGTTTGCCAAGATATTTTTGTGGGTCAGTTTTACGCCCTTAGGTGCACCTTCACTACCACTGGAAAATAATATCGCTGCAACATCGGTGGATTTTTGCTTAAATCCGGAAATTACCGATCGCAATATCGCGCTGGGAATTAATTTAACGGCAATCAGCGTGCTGATTTTTTCAAAATTAGAAATACCCTCGCCCACTGTCTCCATCTCAACCACATCAACGCCCGACAAATCCAGCTCAACACCGCGAGTCTTGAGTTTTGCCAAAAACTTTTTCGAGGTAAACACAGTGCTAATTTCAGCTTGCTCAATGGCAGCTGCGATGGATTCAGGGCTTGCCGTGTAGTTTAAATTTACGATGGTTTTACCGGCCATCAAAATGCCCATGTTCACCAAAGCACCCGCGGCACTGGTGGGCAATAACACACCCACATTTTGTGCGGGAGACAACTTTTTAATTCGGCGCGATAAAATTACCGAAGACGTTAGGGCGCGATTTCCCGAAATAATCACATCCATGGTGTTATCAATAATCGCGTCTTTACGACCGGTTTTTTTAGCACTCTCTATCCATAGGCGATTAATCGTTGGCAGTTCTTCCACGTAGGCTTGCCACGAGTGGATACTCAAATCAAACACCTGACGCTTTACAACATCGGCGGTGCTGTCTTTCGACATAGGTTCGCCAAAAGCAAAAATAATATCGCGCGTTAATATAGAGCTGGTGGCCGACTTTAAGCGCGAAGACGATCGCGAAAACTGGCTCCCCCAAAGACCGCGCATGTAAAACGGTAAGATCACAACCTTATCGTTAACCTTTTCGCAGGCATGTTCAAAACCCTTACGAAACTCAGCCATATGGCCGGTGCGGCTGATACTGCCTTCGGGGAATAAACACACCGCCTCGCCTTGATTAAGTAGTTCGGTTACCGTTTCTAGAGCGCGACGACTGCGTGGACCTTGATCAATGGGAATACAACCGAACATATCGAAGAACCATTTTAGAAACCATTTTTCGTAGATTCCGCGATCCATTACAAAACGAATACGGCGCGGACACGCGATTTGCACAATCGCCCAATCAATCCAGCTGATGTGATTGCCAAGCAGTAATACGCCACCTTTGGCCGGAAAGTTATTCAATCCTTGTACTTTAACTTTATAACGGCGAGACAACACGAACGATAATAAAAACCGAGTTAAACTCTGTGGCCATTCGTACACAACATACACACAGCCAATCAGCGCAATCACAGCGATCAATTGTAAAAGTGTTGCGCTGTTCCAACCAAAATAGGCAAAGGTTACCGACAGTACCAAAAACGAAAACATAAAAATGTTTTGCACCCAGTTGTTGGCCGCCAGAATTTTACCCAATTGATTGGCTTGGGCATTAAATTGAATAAGTGCGTTAAGCGGTACAATAAATAATCCACCGCTAAAACCAATTAAAAAGAAATCTAAGGCGAATTCCAGTGACGTATCGAGAAAGGTTAATAAAACCAAACCCAGCGCAATACCCGCAGCACCTACAGGCACCAAACCAATTTCTATGTGGTTTTTAGATAATTTACCGGCAACGGTAGAACCCACCGCAATACCCAAACCCGAACAGGCCAAAATACCTTGTACCAGAATGGTGTTGTCGTTTTCGGTAAGCTGTTTAAAGAACGCCGGAAAAGCCGCCAGCATAACTTGGCCAATGGCCCAAAATACCGACAAGCCAACAATAGAAAGACCAATAGCTCGGTGGGTTAAAACCGGTTGCAAATCTTTTTTAAACAATCGCCCGGTAAGAAATTGCTTGGTAGAAAAGGTTTCTTCGGTTGGCGTCACCACAGGCGTTGGTAAACGATAGGTTAAAATCAATTCGATGATTGAATTAATGATTAGTATAAAACCAATAGGAGCAATCGCACGAATCACTTCTGACTCGGTTTCTAACGGCTTGCTGGCTTGATAAAAATTCTCAAATAAAATCGAGTAGGCAAAAATACCGGCGAGAATTGCAATAATCGATAAAGACGCGACCACACCATTGGCTTCGCCGAGCCGGGCCTTACCAAACAACTCTTTGATATAACCCATTTTTGCGGGCGAATAAATCGCCGATTGTGCAGCGAGTAAAAAGGTCATGGCAAAGGCCAACCAAAACCAGCCAAGATAATAGAACACGGTGATTAAAACGGTGAGACCAACCGCCGCCCACGCCGATAATCTCATGATGTGAGTTTTACTGAATTTATCGGATAAAAATCCAGCAGGACTCATCAAGACAATAAACGGAAGTAAAATGAGCGCATTAACAATGGCCGTTAAAATAACCTGTTCTGGACCGTCGTAGAGCTTATAAACGGTATTTTGAATTGTTATTTTATGCCCAAGATCAACAAACGCGTTCAAAAATACTGCGATGAAAAAGGGAATCGCTCCCTGAAAATGACGCAGCTTTGTCATGGTGGTCGTCCTTATCATAGGTTACTCGGAAGTCCTCACTGTAAATCGATGTATCACACTTGACCACTTTTATAAAAATTGTTGAGTCATTTGCAACCAAAAGTATCGCTATGCGATACTTTGATGCATTATCACTCCATCAAGTTGGTCGGTATTATGGCTCAAATCAAAGCGTTAGTTACAGCTTTAAAAAAGCAATTGCGAGCATCTGGGCTCACCTACAAAGACGTCGCCCAAGCACTTGAACTGAGTGAGGCCACCGTAAAACGTCTCTTTGCGGAGGAGAATTTCACGCTAGAGCGCCTCGACGTGATTTTACGGTTAATGAATTTAGATTTTTCCGATTTACTGAATTTAATGACTAGAGATCGGTATCAATTAGAACAACTAACAGAATCCCAAGAGGCACAAATAGCCGGAGACGTGACCCTACTGATCATTACCGTGAGTGTTATTTACGGATTTAGCTTTGAAGAGCTTGAAGATTATTATAATTTTGATCACCATAAATTAATTCAACAACTGGCCACCTTAGATCGACTAAAAATTATCGATTTATTGCCCGGCAATCGCATCAAACTTCGCATTGCACCTAATTTTCGCTGGTTGGCCAATGGTCCCATTCAGCAATTTTTCTTACAGAAAGTGCAACAAGATTTTTTCAATTCTAAATTTGATCAAGATACCGAGAAGCTTATTGTATTAAATGGTTTGTGTTCGTTTTCGACCAATAAAGAAATACAAAAAAAGATGCAGGCACTTGTGAACGAAATCAGCGAATTAAACAAGCGCGATTCGACACTACCCTTGGGAGAAAAGTTTGGCAATACTCTGGTTGTGGCTTTACGTCAGTGGCAATACACCTCTTTTAGCAACTACGTAAAACAGGATTTCAAAACACAAACCATTAAATCCAGCGGCACCAAAAAACCATAGATAACTCAGATTAACTCACCCATAGAAAACTCTGATTAACCCAGAGTTTTCAGCAGCACAAGAATGTGCAGCCAAATTCAAGAACCATACTTGATTGAAATTGTGAAGGCATTGGCAATCGCATGCTCAATGTCTGCCCTCTGATTAAATCAGGAATGAGTTAATCAGAGGTTTCCATAAATTAATCAAAGGTTCTCATCAATTAATCAGAATTTCGTAAAAATAACTTCGATATTCTTAAACGCTAACCAATATTTTTATCGGCTAACCGATATTATTTCACATTAACCATAAGCGCGATTTTTCGCCGTGGTAATTAATTCTACACCGGCTTCTTTTAACGCATCTTCACTGAGAGAGCTCTTTGTTTTTCGGGCCTTCCAAGAATGCACACCCATGGCTACGGTATGTTCTAACTGGAGAGACAATATAGACTGCTCTATGCGAGAAAGCATGCCTTGAGCCTGACGCAAATCGGTTCCGGGCATCAATACCGCTAAGCACACCTCATCGATTCTTGCACAAATATCAATCTTGCGAATATTTGCCTTTAATTCCTGCACCAGTTTCTGCAAGGTTAGATCAATGTCCGATGCGTCTGCCTCTACAACCAACATCATACAGGCTAGGTGGCTGTGTTCTCTGCGGGCGCGATCGAGCTCATTGTGCAGTGCTTTTTCAAAATACTGGGCGTTGCCAATTTGCAAAACCGGGTCTTGCAATGATGCTAACCACTGCTGCTCATGGGAAAATGAAAAACGCAAACTTAAACTGGCGACATCGGCGAGATGGTCTAATAAATTGGTATCTTTTGCAGAAATAAATCGTTTTTCATCACTGGAGGCAAAATGCAGACTGCCAAAAATACCATGAGCATTTAACAGTGGTAAAAATGCGGCACTACCTACTTTAGGTGTTCCGGGAAATAACCGTGTCGCGGTGAGAACATCAATTTCTTGTAACATAACCTGAGGTTTTTCAGGATAAATTTTCTTATAAAAGTCGGCATTTTTGCGCAGTTGCAAACGATTACTACGCAAATCAATTTGGCACGCACTGATCATTTCCTCAATGTGGCCATCGGCATCGTGTAAAATCAAACTACTTGAAGCCAACCGAAAATGTCGGCAAGCGTCATCAAGCAATAGGTTAACGGTTTCACTGAAACTTTGCGAGTGCAGTAATCGCGTTTGAAATTTCTGAAAATGAGCGTGCGTTTTTTGCTGCTCATCAATACGATCTAATAATTGTTGTACGATCTCTCTGAGGCGTCGATTTTCGTTAGCGATACTTATTTCCACGACACTAAATCCTTTATTGACTGTTAAGACTCTTGTAGTTGCCTATAACTAACTGCTTGGCGCATCACTTTTTACAGGTGAGCTGCTTAATTCATGTATCGGCTAGATTGGTCAAAAATAAAAGAATTTTTTTAGTGGTGATAAAGCACCAAATTACGCTTATGGGTGGCAACAACAACGCTAGTAAGATTGCTATTATTAGGAAAAAACCATCGATGTTAATTTAGAACGATTTTATATTAGAATGTTAAGAAGTCTCTGATTGGCCGAGAATATCTACAGGAGTTAATAAATGGCAACCGCCTCACCCCCAAAAAGAATCGTTGTTCTCACCGGAGCCGGTATATCCGCCGAATCTGGATTAAAAACCTTCCGCGACAACAATGGATTATGGGAAAACCATCGGGTTGAAGACGTAGCCACGCCAGAAGCCTTTGCAGCAAATCCAGGACTGGTACAACGTTTCTACAATGCAAGACGCAGCCAACTGGTTGAAGAAGCGCAACCCAACCAAGCACACATCGATTTGGCGGAATTCGAAAAAGACTATTCGGGAGAGTTTTTGCTGATTACCCAAAACGTTGACGATCTTCATGAACGCGCTGGCAGTAAAAACCTATTACACATGCACGGCGAATTGTTGAAAGTTCGCTGCGCGAAAACCGATACCATTTACGACCGAACAACACCGGTATATTACGAAGAGCTTTGTGACTGTTGTGGACTACCCGGCAAACTGAGACCGCACATTGTTTGGTTTGGCGAAATTCCACTGTATATGGACAAGATCTACCAAGCACTGGAGCGGTGTGATCTATTTGTGTCTATTGGTACTTCTGGCAATGTCTATCCGGCGGCCGGATTTCAGCAAATCGCTCAAGAATACGGTGCCCACACGGTGGAACTTAATTTAGAAGCGTCTAAAGGCGCGAGTCGTTTCGACGAATGCATACAAGGCCCGGCCACAGAAATAGTGGGTAAATTTTTTAAACATTTATTAGCAACACAATCTTAGTCTAACACCGCAGTTTAAAACCAAGCGGTTCAAAACCAAGCAGTCTAACGAATACTTGCTTCATTATTTAAAAGAGATGATTTCAATGACTTCTGCAAACTCAGCATTACAATCTGTATTGAATGAAATCGATACTCTCAATAAACAAGACCCAAACCAAGAAAATTTTAATGGTGAATGGGTTGCTAAGGAATGGTTGTACGGCGTAAGAATGAGTGAGCGTCTACGACAATTCCAACCCGATGCCGACGAAGTACTGCAAATCGCCGCAAGGGCTCAACATGTACAGCGCTGGGTTATTCCTCGTTCTGATTATCCCATGGATAAATCGGGCTATAAAAAATGGCGATTAGAACTTGGTAAATTCCACGCAGAAACCGTCGCTAAACTCATGCAAAAATACGGTTATAGCAGTGCGGATACCGACAAGGTTGAAATATTATTAACCAAACGAAATTTAAAAAGAGACGAGCAAGTTCAAGCACTTGAAGACGTTATTTGCTTAGTATTTATTGAACACTATTTAGAGCCTTTTGCCGAAAAACACTCCGAAGAAAAGCTCATCGATATTATTCGCAAAACTTGGAATAAAATGTCGGAAAAAGGCCATCAAGCGGCTCTCACCATTCCCCTAAAAGCACATTTGAGCGAATTGGTTGGAAAAGCATTAGCTGAGTAACTACAGAACATCGAGCTTCAGTAAATTTATTCACTGGGCTCGACTTTTACTGAAGGAAACTCTGATTAACCTAGAGTTTCTCGCGACACAAGGATGGTGTCGCCAATTTCAAGAACGGTAAGTGATTGAAATTGTGAAGAAATTGGAAATCACATTTTCAATTTCTTCCCTCTGATTAAATCAAGGATGAGTTAATCAGAGGTTCCTGAAAGTGTTCAACAAAACACGTTTTTGATGCGGCAGAATTCAGGCAATGTCGAATCCACAACGCACGCTCAAAAATCGACGGTGTACTACTGATCAGATTGCGAATCTTCGTTTTTCTTTTTTAACGACAACAACGGTTTTTTCGCTCGGTTACCATTATCTCGGTTGCCAGTATTAGAGTTACTGGAGTTGCCACTGGGCTTTTTAACTACCTTTGCCTGATGCTCACGCCGATTCCCGTAACGAGAATTACCCACATCACCGCTGTCGCGGCTGGCTTTAGCAATAGCCTCAACACCATGACGCAGCAAGCGAACCTGATCTAGCGCAGAAAGATGTTTTGGAAACGGTCCGGGATGCACTACCGAGGGGTTTCTGGGGGAACCTTCAACCGAGATAGTAAAACCACAAGGATGCGTTGCAGAGAGATTCTTGAGATCAATCTCCCAGTCCTCAAAGTCGATACTCACACTCTAACCCCAATAAAGTAATGCAGAAAATGTAATTTTAAACGCCAAAATTTTATCGGAGCAGCCACTTTACATAAATTTACACACGTATGTTAACTTTTTTATAACTAAATCGCAGGATACTACTATTCCGCCCAGATAGATTTTTTGGATGACAAATTCATTTCATTCCCTTATTTAAAAGGATAACTTTAATAGCAGCACGAAATAACGATCATTCAAAAAAGACAGAGAAATGGCAATCTTTAACACAAGAAAACACTTTAACTGCTTGATTAACAAGTCAATTTTTAATCAGCTTTGACATGGATAAACGCATAAAATGCGTATAGAAGTGATATTTTACGACAAAAGCAGGAGGACAATTCAGAATGAAAAACTGTAAAAAAGGAATTTTGCGACAGATTTTCAAACCTGTCGCGCGCATATATTTAGCCCATACATTTAGGTGATGCAGGAGCAACTTTTTGATTCTGCCACTCTTCTGGCGTGTAAGCATGAATCGCCAAGGCGTGAACACCCGCTTTTAACTCGTCAGCTAACACTTTGTAAACATGTTGATGGCGTTGCACAGACCGTTTTCCAGTGAACAAATCACTCACAACCACCACTTTAAAGTGCGACTCCGAGCCTGGGGGAACATTGTGCATATAGCTTTCGTTCTCAACAGAGAAAAAGCTAGGACTGAACGCCTGATCTACTTTCTTTGAAATACTCATCTCAATAGTGTTGCCCACAATACGCCTCTATCTGTCTGCTGTACGTTCGTAATTGATTAATAAAAAACCAAACTTTCATGGGCAGTCACGTGCCTCAATCAGCTTAATAAAAGTCTAAAGGAAACTCTAATTAACCCAAAGTTTCTTACGACAAAAAAATTTTGCTCATAATAACTCAATACTAAATTAGATTTAATCAATGCATTAAAAACTCTGATTCATCAAGAGTCTCAAACGCAAGAATATTGTGTACTAATTTCGATAACCCAAGATGATTGAAATTGTGGCAAATTGGAAATCCCATTACCAATTTCTATCTTATAAACACATCAAGTTATAATTGGCTCTGGTTTTATATTAATCAGAGGCTTATATTAAATTAGAAACCTAGGTTAAACTGGATCGACTGACCAAAAGTCTACAATTTAATTAAGGTTTCCCATAAACAAATAATCATAACCTTCTATTTTTTATACGATTTTATATTGATAGAAAAATCTCTGTGTTGAATAGACTTTTCTAGCATCTATAACGCGTAATTTTGTTCATAAAATCAAGCTCTCATTGTACCTGATTGAATTTTCAGTGTTGCCACAACGCAAGGAAAAATATGAACTATACTGATTTTCCGTTAACCCTCACTATTGTTTTAACTAACGAAGTACGAGAATGACTACGGATTCTAAACACAACAAAAACGCCCCTGTATTTGTTAATCGACGCAAAGGTACTGATCGACGCTTAGAGCATGATCGCTGCCAAGATATGCCAATGGATTTATTCCATCGTAAGCGCCGAAAAACTGTGGATCGTAGAGTCGGTGATAGAAGCCTTCTTGAAGACTATTTAGCGTTCAGTGAAACCACCATTGGCAAAACAATCATGAGCAAAACAACAGCTAGTGATAAAAAACCCAACTAATTATCTGCTTAATCTATTCGCTTTACACTCGGCGTGTTGGTTTGATCAATTTGAGCGCATAGCATAAATAACCGTATAAACATATAGGAACCTCTAATAAACTTTTTCATGATTTAATCAGAGGTTCTTATTGAAATTAAAATCCTACAATAATCGATGAATTATTCATCCCAGTCTTCGTCATCCATTTCGTCAAAACGTTTATCCGTTTTTGGTGCTTTTTTCAGAAAAATTCGCTGCAACATTGGCGATAATTCCGTATTCATCTCTACTTGCAGTTGTTCAATAACTTCTTCTACATCCGGCCCTTCTTTTACGACAACAGGATGAACACCAATCGTAATAAGTTGCTTGGTAGCAGAACCACCAATAGATCCGCAATACACCAAATCACAACCCAACAACCACGCTAACTTGGGTTTTAATTTATCTTCATTACCGTCTTTTAATTCTTTTGGAAATAATTTATGCGTAACCGATTTAGCACTGTGGCCACTAATCTCATACACAAAAAAACCTCTGGCAGAACCAAAGTGCTGATCAACGCAATCGCCATCCATACTTGCAAAGGCCACAATTAAAGTATCAGCGCCGACCTCTGTATCTTCGTATAAATCATTAACACAAGTTACTTCAATAATGGGTTCCACGGCTTCCATAATATCAACGCACCTAGGTATTTATTGAACGATAAAAAACTCAATACAAACAACCTAGTCTCATCAAATTGTATGCCCATATCTCACAAACAGCTGTGATTTTTAGTAATAGCGCTAATGGCACAAGGGTTGCCGACAATCAATAAAGAACAACAGACATTAGGTTCTACCGCTAAGTTAACGGCTTGATTTTATTCGTTTTTCTAAGCAAGCTTTTTAAAATTTAAACCTAAATGCTGTTGTCGCAAACCGACAAAATCTAATTTTGTAACAAACACAACAATATCTAGAAAACTCTGATTAAATTGTAAAGGTGTGAATCTCAGGTTTTTATAAGAAGTTTTTCTAGGAAGCTTTGAATAACTCAGTGCTTGCTCAAAATGGCCGCGTAAGATTGTTTCTTCAATAAACATCCCAAATATTGCACTTAAGGAGATCGCTGTGAAATTGACTGAAATCCCTTTTAAAGATGATGCGTTTAAAGCTTGCGTTTTAGCGACCCAAAAAGAAAATGCCGAAGATATTATTGAGTTAAATTGCCGAAAACACAAAATAGAAAGTGTTGAAGGTATAGAATATCTTACCGAACTAAAACTTATCGATTTAACTCGCAACAATCTCACTAAAGTAGACTTATCTAAAAACACCAAACTCGAAGAAATATTTTTAGGTAATAACGCCATCGAAGAATTGGACATCAGCGGTTGTAAAGAACTGAAGCATTTAGAAGTATTTATGAATGATTTAGAGTCTTTAGATATTTCTAATAATGCTTTGATCGAAGAATTATGGGCAGATGTTAACGAAATCTCTGTGCTTAACACCGATAATTTAAGTGAATTGGAAGATTTACGCCTAAACAGTAATAACATTGTTGATATGGATCTTTCTAAAAACGCTAAGCTTAAAAAAATTCAAGTTTTAGAAAACCCGTTATCAGATACTACGCGATCACAACTACAAGCGTTAGCGGCTGCGCAAATAAAAATGTAATTACGACCTATCGACTAACAACTGGTAGCAGTTGATACATTCAGCTGCTACGAATTAAAAACATCAAGCAGCATTAAATACTGAAGCGCTCAAACTTGAATACTTTACGTATGGGAAACTTTGATTAAATCATGGAGGAATTAATCGGAATATCCTATAGGAACCTCTGATTAACTCATCCATGATTTAATCAGAGGACAGAAATTGA
>CALMJT010000185.1 GCA_937864365.1 uncultured Alteromonadales bacterium
GCCGCTATAAGTCTGAAATATCCTTCGATATGGGTATGGAGACCGACGGCATTCCGAGACCATTAATGCACCGTGATCCTAACAACCTAGACTGCACAGAGCCTTCCTATAACTGGATGGCTCGCATAAAAGAGGTAGAGGGCTATCAACCGGGTGAGGGATATATTCGTAGACCGGATTTAACCATCGTGAAGAATCCAGCTAAACAACCTACCACTGATAATATAGAACGCGTGATAGAGTATAAATTTAGAAATGATGCACGAAGCGCTGATCAGGATAGAGATTACAGAAAAATCGCCGGAGGACGAAATAGTTACGCCATTTATCGCATTGGAGGCAAACCTGAAAAAGATGAACAGGTTTGCAATTGTAAAAACCCAAATCAGATTCTGTAGAGGGTAAAACAAAGAAAATGAATGTATTTAATTATCAACATATCACCCAAGAACCAGTCGTGAATTTCTCGGACGGTGATCCCGCCGCCGTTTTAGGCTTAGCGATGGAGTTTTATATTGGTGGCCCCGGTCAACCCGGTCGCACGGAAGCTATGGTGCAGGCTATCGAACTGTATCTGAAACAAGCGGCGGGCCAATTTAAATATTATTATCTGCATGGCGATAGAACTATGCGACGCCTCCAATCCGGCGAAAATATTGACCCACGTTTGGTGCACGCAATGGCTGGTCCAGATGGCATCTTTGAAATTCAGGCTGGAGTTGAGGAGGATAAAGCACACTTTTGGTCTCTTCTGGGGCATACTAAAAAAGTGCAGCGACAAAATTATTTGGGAGAATTATTAATTACCTACCCTTTTTCTATTCTCGATCAAATCGGTCTTGATGGCTTTATTCAGCAGTTTGTCTCTATGTGCAATGCAATGGAAGTTGAGCACGCCTATGCTGGCCCTAGTTTCATTGAGCCTTTTAATGTAGGTGGCATGAATGCTTCACATTCCGTTATAGGATCACAGCTATTTAATTATCCTTGTTTTAACGCTTATAACTTATCGACGACATGCAATGAGTTTGGCGATGGCACTAAATCCATTGCTTTTCTAACAGCAGTTTCTAATCGTATTCTCGAAAAAGCCGGTGGTGCACAGTCCGTGTTAGCGAACGCTGGCCCAACCACACTATCTTGCCCTTACAGTAACGGCGTTATTTTTCAAGCTGGAAGCGTGCCGCAAATTGGTTCGCCCAGTTATATTCCTCAAGAATATATTAATTTAGGTCGTGCGCTAAAACCAACGCGCGCTGAGATCAACGACTCTTTATTTGATGATCCCGCAGGTATAGATGACGATGGATTTACCCAGCGTTGGTTATCTCGGTTTGATGAGTAAAACATCCCAAGTGTGCGGGAACACGACTTCGATTTGAATTCTGGTTTGCCTGACGGCGGTTTAGCCCCGCGTCTGCGGGGAACACACAGTCGCCTTAGCTGGCGGTGCATACCTGTACGGTTTAGCCCCGCGTGTGCGGGGAACACAAATTGTCGGGCCTATTACGGCGCTAAAACCGCGGTTTAGCCCCGCGTGTGCGGGGAACACACTGGTTACATTGCCAAATACGTAGCAAAAAACGGTTTAGCCCCGCGTGTGCGGGGAACACGTCTATCAGCTGGCTGAGCGTCCATTAGATGGCGGTTTAGCCCCGCGTGTGCGGGGAACACACAGAGTCTTTGTCCCCTGTGCCGTCAGCGGCCGGTTTAGCCCCGCGTGTGCGGGGAACACATTTAAGTCTTTATTCGGGTGATGAAACGTGGCGGTTTAGCCCCGCGTGTGCGGGGAACACTCCAATATCGTCGTAGCCGCAATTTGTGTGCCCGGTTTAGCCCCGCGTGTGCGGGGAACACATCAACATTGGCAGGCAAATCAATATCAGCTGCGGTTTAGCCCCGCGTGTGCGGGGAACACATTGAATTGGTAGTAATGCATAGTGCTCGTCACGGTTTAGCCCCGCGTGTGCGGGGAACACACTACTTAACTACAACCCGCGCCAGACGTGGCCGGTTTAGCCCCGCGTGTGCGGGGAACACTATTTCCGTCGTCCTGAAATGCAAACTGAAGACGGTTTAGCCCCGCGTGTGCGGGGAACACAAATAAAATCTCTGCCGGGTTGGGCGTTTCTGCGGTTTAGCCCCGCGTGTGCGGGGAACACTTAAGAAGTGCTGAACTTGCAATAGAAAATGGCGGTTTAGCCCCGCGTGTGCGGGGAACACTTTTTGTGCGTTATCTAATTTTTGCCCCTCTGCGGTTTAGCCCCGCGTGTGCGGGGAACACACTGTTTCGCGATGGATGGTCAAAAGGGGTGTCGGTTTAGCCCCGCGTGTGCGGGGAACACGAATTCTGGCGAATATGGATTTTAACCCTAACCGGTTTAGCCCCGCGTGTGCGGGGAACACTTGCAGTTTTAATGATTTCATCCTACTGGTTTCGGTTTAGCCCCGCGTGTGCGGGGAACACTGTTGATGATGTTTTAGCATCAGCGAAATTGCCGGTTTAGCCCCGCGTGTGCGGGGAACACTTTGCTCTCTCCTCAGTAGTTAATATCCCCCCCGGTTTAGCCCCGCGTGTGCGGGGAACACAAATGAAACGACCTGATCGCGATTGGCGTTATCGGTTTAGCCCCGCGTGTGCGGGGAACACGCTGTTTGGTAAACGTAAAAAATCCACGCATTCGGTTTAGCCCCGCGTGTGCGGGGAACACATTCATATAGCAATATTTACTAAAATTGTGTACGGTTTAGCCCCGCGTGTGCGGGGAACACATTATTTTTCAGCCACTCCATAAATGGCCCGCCGGTTTAGCCCCGCGTGTGCGGGGAACACTCTTAATGTATATGATTGATTCTTATAGGAAAATATCACACTGATATTTCTACCAAGCTTTTGGCGCGCAATACATCTATAAATATGGCGCTAATTACAGGGTGAGAAAGAATGTTTTTAAGAAAGGCTAAGGTGGTCGATTTTAGGGTTGAGTGGTGTTTTATGGGATTTTTTCTCGCCCATGTCCGAGCCTACCGGTGCCACATCAAAGTTAATGTCTCCTACTTTAACAGGCGAGACATTAGAGGGTTTTTGCCCTAAGTCTGCCCCAGCTTCGGCTATGTCTAAGGTTGGCGGTTGCACAATTTTTTCGGGCTCTGAACGTTTCGCTTGGCCTAAATCAGAGCCTGTCTCCGCTAAATTCCAAGAGGGTAACGCAACTTCAACGGCTTGTTCGTGAGCCAGCTCCGTTTGGTCAACCAAATTACCAGCGGCTTCTTTTAAACTAAAGCCAGAAATATCAATTTCTTCGGCTTCGGCTTGCCCTTCTTTTGCACTAGCACCACGCGGCATTAAATTAGCACCTACCGGCGCAAGGGTAAGCTTACGGGTCTTGGGTTTGGCGGGAATATTAGTTTGGTTAGTAACAACCGAAACCTGAGCGCCAGCTTTGGTTAAAACAACTTGGTATTTTTTAGCGGTTTCTTTATTGAGCTGTTTTTTGAGCACTACCGATTTTCCGGTAAATAGAGCCTCGACTTTTGGCGCTGGTAATTTAAACAATTTGGCCAAATTAGCCTTTACTTGAACCAGATTACTGCCAAGTACAATGTCTCCGCGAAACACAATGTCGAATTTTTCTTCACTCATAGCCTTCAACCACACCCTGTTACCAAATTCGCAAATAATTAGTCAGCCGATTCTCAGTTTAACCGATTGGTTAGTGTTAATTTTACAAAGAAATTGTCTTTATAAAATAACCTAGACCACAAATTCAGGTTAAGCTGGAAATAATTAGTCAGTAACAATTCTGACTGGTTAAGCAAATAATTAAATTAAGAGTTTCGTACTTTCAAACCGGCACAATAATCTAACTTTATGTGGCTGTTCAGTGATTCAGCGCGAATTTAATATTTTAAGTTAATGAAAAAACCGAACAGTTAGCGAAGAACCTCAAACAATTTTTATTAGTAAATTATTTTATACCCGTAACTGATCACTCAATTAATACAAAAGTGTAAAGTATTCTAAAAAATTACCTACACAGTGTGAGATTTTTCTCACATGAGCTACACCTACTTATACGTAAGTGCGAATTTCTATATTTTCTACTAATCATTAGGGCTGGGAAATGAAAAAAACCAATAAAAGCACGACACTTGTAGGGACTAAAAGTTTAGATAACCGTATTCTTCTCCAAACCTTAGAGAAAGAAATTAGCAAATTGGAAAAGCTTATTTCAGCAATAGAGTTCGCCGGTTCCGAGCAATTCGAACATCGCAACAACCTTCATCAAGCATTAAAAGAACGCTGCCAAATTTACAGTTCACTACAAAAAGATCGTGATCTTTCATTTCGTGACAGAGCTTAAACTAATCGTTAAAACTTCTTGCCAATGCTTGCTCAGCTAGTAACTCTTCGCCCTTTGTAATTGTTCGTGATTAAAAGTCTGTACAAAGGGCGAAAGACAAAAAATTCAGCGCTAAAAATTAACCGCAATAAATTATTTTACAATTAACAAAATAAGTACGCGTTAATAATCTCGATGTTCAGGCTCAACAACTCTTAATAACTCACCCAGAACTGACGTAGCAAATTCACCGGGTTTTAGTGAAAAACAAATCTCTAAGTTCTGTTCTTGCCAAGACCAAGTCATTTCCTCGGGCAAACACACCAGCGGTCGCCGCTCCTGAGATAATCCTTGATGCTCCAGCGCATCAATCCAAACCGAGAATGTTTCTAGGGCTTGTTGCTCGAGGGTTTTCGCGAGCGAATCCGTGGCTAAGCGTCCTCTCCCCCACAAAGGCCCGGTCGGAAACTGAGTGTTTGTTGGATCAGCAATATCACCATCAACAAGTTTATTCCAATTTCCTTCTAAAACTCGTTTTGCTAATACAGTATTAAATAAATAAGAGCGTGCTGCCGATAACACCAATCCTTTTAGCGTACGGTTTTTTATTTTCTTACCGGCCTCAAACCAATCTTTCGCCAGAGACAAGTTATTCGCATCATGCCCAAAACGTTGTGCTCCGTAATAATTCGGCACACCCGCGCTCTGGATTTTTTGCAATTTACTATCAAGAATTTCTTGTAGGCTGGTTAAATTTGACAAGTTTGCGTCGTTCGTGCTGTTAACAAAGCTCGGTTCTCGCAACAAAATGCGAAAATAGTTTTTAGTGTGTGAGCCTTTGCGTAATTTTTGAGTGTGCGTGCGAACGTCTTTTACCGTCCAAAATTCGGAATTAAATTCACTCCAGTTTTTATCTTGGTTTTTAGGCAAATAAATACTAAACCATTGCTGGGTAATTGCATTTCGATCTTTTAGCCCGGCAACACCAATATCACTGGAGTTTACACCGCAAAATTTGGCCAGCTCTTTTTGCACCCAATGGGTATTTTGGCCAACCTTCTCGATAAACAAATAAACATGCTCGCCTGTGCCTGCAAATTCTGTTTCGAGAACTTCTTGCACAAAAAAATCGGCGGGCTGTTCTTTGAATTTTGCAAAAGTATTCAGCTCACCAAATGCTTTTGGGAAACTAATATCAAATAAAGGGCCGGATGGTTGAGTTTGATCAGCAGGGGTTTGAGTAGATGAATCCAAAAGACAAGCTCTGTATTAATGGGCTTTAATCGCAGCAATTGGTGACTAAAGCCAAGAAGTTAATAAGTAGATAAACCACTAATTATTTCTCTAATTCTGAAGTAATTAGCTGATAACTTTATTAGCAGATAAGTTTAATAATGCTCAGTTAAACATTTAAACCGATTCATATTGGTTAGACTTTTTGCAGCAGTACCGTCGCAAACGCGGCAATGCCTTCTTTACGGCCGGTAAACCCTAGGTGTTCGGTTGTTGTGGCTTTCACGTTGATTGTATCGGTAGAGGTTTGCAGGTCGGAGGCAATTTTTTCGACCATTGCTGATATGTGCGGTGCCATTTTTGGAGCTTGGGCAACAATGGTCATATCGGCGTTAACCAGTTGATACTGGCTTTCTTGAATTTTTCGATACACTTCTCGAAGTAGGTCGCGGCTATCAACATTTTTGAAAGCGGGATCGGTATCGGGAAAATGCTGACCAATATCACCCAAAGCGGCCGCACCTAAAAGCGCATCACACAATGCATGAAGTAGTACGTCGCCGTCTGAATGTGCCACTAAACCGCGCTCGTAAGGAATGCTTACACCACCAATAACAATGTGATCGCCGGGACCAAAAGCGTGAACATCAAATCCTTGTCCAATTCTCATTGGGTATCCTCTACTCGCCATAAGCGTTGATTTTTAGGAGTTTGTTTTGCACCAAGTCTTCACAAACGCCGATAATGTTATCAGAAATAATTGCACGATCAGAATTCTTACAGACTCATAAACACTAAAATAGCACGTCAATGAGAACGCAATTTGGCGATAAATCTGTCGGCAAATAATGCTTTAAGATTGCGACAAAATCGCCGTAGCGACACGTAAATCTTCGGCAACCGTTATTTTAAGGTTATCGCTTCTACCTGGGTAAAGCTTAACGTTAAAGCCGGCCATTTCCATAGCAGATGCTTCATCGGTAATAGGTAAACCCAGTGCAAGCGCTTTGGCGATATTATTGTGCAATACCTCTAGCCGAAACATTTGCGGTGTTTGTGCCAACCAAACTCGCTTGCGATCTAAGGTGGTCTCTATACACGCAAAATTTGTGGTTTCGGCGTTCTGATCGCTCGATACCGTTTGGGGTAGTTTTGCGTATTTAATGGTATCCGAAGCTGGCAATGCCATTAGTCCACCAACATCATCGGTTTGCAAAGCATCGATCATTCGATGCAATTCAGAGACTTGCAAGCAAGGCCGCGCGGCATCGTGCACTAAAACCCAGTCTTTATTGTTATTGCCGAGACTTTGTATGTAACTCAGGCAATTTAATACCGAGTCTGCTCGCTCGCCGCCACCAGTCACGGTTACTAATTTTTCAGATGCTGTTGAGGTAATTGCCGTATTTTGCCAAAAAGGATCGTCTGGCCTAATCGCAACCACAACTTTGTGAATTTTAGGGCTGTTTAAAAAGATAGCGAGCGTGTGCTCTAGAATCGTTTTACCGGCAATATTCAGATACTGCTTGGGAATATCACTTGCCATTCTAGAGCCAATTCCAGCCGCAGGTATTACCGCCCAGAATTTCGTAGATTCATTCATAAGATGGAAGCAGACACAGCTAGGGGTTTACAAAAGAAGGGAGCTTAGCGCTTTTTTTCGGCTGGTTTTTCATCGACAACCAAATAAAAAGTCTCGTCGTTTTTGATCATACCGAGCTGCTCACGAGCAATTTCTTCGGTTGATTCATGGCCACTCTTTAACAGTAAAATCTCGGCTTCGAGTGTTTGATTACGCTCGGCATCAATATTGTTTAGAGTTTTTTGTTCGCTGATGGCGATTTCTAGTTGCGCAACATTAGCCAGTGAACCTTCACCAATCCATAGACGAAACTGCAGAATTAAAAGCAGCACGGTTAATATGGCGATGGTTACTTTCATAGGCACCAACAATGTATTACGACAAATAAGATTTTAGCCGAACCAACAACTGTTCGGATGTAAACCACAAAATTTTGATGGCCGTTAAGGCAAAAAGTTTAATTTGAGAAGGGTTACGAATTATTAATGTGAACTCGAAACAGCTCCGACCATGGCCGAAACTGTTTCATACGCTCAATGCTTACGCTGTAAATTCCGCTTTACCACGGTAAGGAGCTTGATCAGTTCCTAATTCGGCTTCAATGCGTAACAAACGGTTGTACTTGGCAACGCGGTCTGAACGACAGAGAGAACCGGTTTTAATTTGCCCTGCTGCGGTAGCAACGGCCAAATCGGCAATGGTGGTGTCTTCGGTTTCGCCAGAACGATGTGAAATTACCGCGGTGTAGCCTGCGTCTTTCGCCATTTTGATCGCGTCTAGAGTTTCAGACAAAGAACCAATTTGGTTAAATTTAATCAGAATTGAGTTAGCAATGCCCTTCTCAATACCTTCTTTTAAAATTTTGGTGTTGGTAACAAACAAATCGTCGCCAACCAATTGAACCTTTTCGCCCAACTTTTCGGTTTGGTACTTCCAACCATCCCAATCAGACTCGTCTTGACCGTCTTCAATAGAAATAATTGGGAATTGATCGCAAAGCTCAGCCAAGAAATCGGTGAAGCCTTCTGAAGAGTACACTTTACCTTCGCCAGAAAGATCGTATTGACCATTTTTGTAGAATTCGGAAGACGCACAATCAAGGGCAAGCGTTACGTCTTCGCCCAGCTTGTAACCCGCGGCTTCGGTGGCTTCTTTGATAACAGCCAATGCTTCGGCATTAGAAGAAAGGTTTGGTGCAAAGCCGCCTTCATCACCCACAGCGGTGTTTAAGCCTTTGGCAACCAATACTTTTTTCAGAGAATGGAAGATTTCGGCACCGACTTGAAGCGCTTCAGAGAATGATTTGGCCGCAACGGGCTGCACCATAAACTCTTGGATATCAACGTTGTTATCAGCGTGCTCACCACCGTTAAGGATGTTCATCATAGGTACTGGCATGGTGTACTGACCAGAAGTACCGTTGATATCGGCAATGTGCTGATACAAAGGAATGCCTTTTTCAATAGCAACGGCTTTTGCCGCCGCCAGTGAAACCGCCAAAATAGCGTTAGCACCGAAGTTTGCTTTATTTTCGGTACCGTCTGCTTCGATCATTGCCGTGTCGATTGCACGCTGATCGGCTGCGTCCATTCCCACAAGAAGATCTTTGATGGTGGTATTGATGTTTTCAACGGCTTTCAATACACCTTTGCCTAGGTAACGGCTTTTATCGCCATCTCTCAGTTCAAGCGCTTCGCGCGAACCGGTAGAAGCACCAGACGGTGCACAAGCTGAACCCACAGCGCCGGAGTCTAGAATAACATCGGCGTTTACGGTTGGGTTGCCACGGGAATCAAGCACTTCAAAAGCTTTGATATCAACGATCTTGGTCATGCGTTAGCTCCAAGCATTTAAATTTAAAAGTAAAGACTTGAGTCTTAATGTTGAAAGGCTACAAGCGAGGCAAATCGTCCATATTCAGCGCTCGCTTGAAGAATAAATTTAGTCAGGTGCGAATTGTACCATCTAAAGCCGACAAAACTACTCGATAATCAATTCAGGTTGAGACTTTAACAGGTCATCAAAGGCTTTCATTTGTGCCAAGAAAGGTTCAACCAACTGTAATGGCAGCGCACTTGGGCCGTCACACTTTGCTTTAGCCGGTTCTGGATGCGCTTCTAAAAACAAACCTGCAATACCCACAGCAATACCGGCGCGCGCAAGCTCAGCTACCTGTTCACGTCGACCACCAGAGGCAGCACCGTTTGGATCACGACACTGCAACGCGTGGGTCACGTCGAACAAAATCGGCGCACCGTTGCTTACGTCTTTCATGGTTTTAAAACCGAGCATGTCTACGACCAAATTGTCGTAGCCAAAGCAACTGCCGCGCTCGCATAAAATCAGTTGATCGTTGCCACACTCGCGAAACTTCTCAACAATATTTTTCATTTGCGAAGGCGAAATAAATTGCGGCTTTTTAATGTTGATTACGGCGCCGGTTTTGGCCATAGCTTCAACCAAATCGGTTTGACGAGCCAAAAAGGCTGGCAACTGAATCACATCGGCGACTTCTGCAACCGGCTGACATTGATAGGGCTCATGCACATCGGTGATTACCGGTACATCAAACGCTTTTTTTACGTCTTCAAAAATCTTCAAACCTTCTTCCATTCCTGGACCTCGGTAGGAATGAATGGAAGAGCGATTGGCTTTATCGAAAGACGCTTTGAATACGTAGGGAATGCCTAGCTTGTCGGTTGCAGTTTTGAAGGTTTCTGCAACCTGCATGGCGAGATCGCGACTCTCCAACACGTTCATTCCGGCAAATAATGCCATAGGTAGATGGTTGCCCACCTCAATACCTTTTACAGAAACTACCGTTTTGCTGTTCGATGTTGTCATGAAACTCTCTTGCTCTTTTTAAATTCGGCGAATCTGGCGCTCGTGAGTAAACGTCAAGAAACTCTGGTTTACCCAGAGCTTCCATCTGCTCAGCCTTTTGATTGGTTGTAATCCAGTGCCGCTAAAACGAAACTCTTAAACAACGGATGGCCATCACGTGGTGTTGAGGTGAATTCTGGGTGGAACTGACACGCCACAAACCAACGATGCTCTGGCAATTCAATCATCTCAACCAGATTATCATCAGCAGACCAACCGCCTACTTTTAAGCCCGCTTTTTGAAGGCCATCAAGGAAGTTATTGTTAACTTCGTAGCGATGACGGTGGCGCTCGACAATCATTTCGCTACCGTAGATATCACGGCTCTTACTGCCTTCTACCAAGCGACATTCTTGGGCACCTAAACGCATGGTACCGCCCAAATCAGAGGATTCATCACGCGTTTCGCGCTTACCGGTTGAATCCAACCATTCGGTGATCAAACCAATGACCGGATGCTGGCTTTGTTGGTTGAATTCGGTACTGTTAGCATCGGTCCAACCGGCCACGTTACGTGCGTATTCGATAACCGCGGTTTGCATCCCCAAACAAATACCCAGATAAGGAATGTTGTTCTCGCGCGCGTATCGAACAGCGGTTAACTTGCCATCCAAACCACGCTCACCAAATCCGCCCGGCACTAGGATCGCATCAGCGTCTTTGATCAAATCAATGCCTTGCTCTTCAACGTCTTCTGCATTGATAAAGTTAATATTCACACGCGTACTGGTGTGAATACCGGCATGAATTAACGATTCGATCAATGATTTGTAGGCGTCTGGCAAGTCCATGTACTTACCAACCATGGCTACAGTAACTTTGTGCTCTGGATTTAGCTTACCTTCTACCACGCGGTCCCATTCGCTCAAGTCAGCTTCAGGCGCTTGCATGTCAAAATTTTCTAGAACGATTTGATCAAGACCATGCTCCATCAAAATTCTAGGAATGGCGTAAATGGTTCTAGCATCGGCTAAAGGCACCACCGCACGTTCTTCAACGTTGGTAAATAGCGCGATCTTTTTGCGTGAGTCTGCGTCAACTTCTACCTCAGAACGGCACAACAAAATGTTGGGCTGAAGGCCAATGGAGCGAAGTTCTTTTACCGAGTGCTGAGTAGGCTTAGTTTTGGTTTCGCCAGCAGTGGCGATGTAAGGCACCAAGGTTAAGTGCATTAGCTGCGCGCGCTTGGCGCCCAACTCAATTTTAAGCTGACGAACGGCTTCTAAGAAGGGTTGTGACTCGATATCACCCACGGTGCCACCGATTTCAACAAGCGCTACATCAACGTCTTGGCCGCCTTCGATAATACGGCGTTTAATTTCGTCGGTAATGTGTGGAATCACCTGAACGGTGCCGCCTAAATAATCACCTCGGCGCTCTTTACGAAGTACAGTCTCGTAGACACGACCGGTAGTGAAGTTGTTGCGGCGAGTCATACGCGTGCGAATAAAGCGCTCGTAATGACCAAGGTCTAGGTCGGTTTCAGCTCCGTCGTCGGTTACGAAAACCTCGCCGTGCTGGAACGGACTCATGGTACCTGGATCCACGTTAATGTAGGGATCAAGCTTAAGAATGGTCACTTTTAAACCGCGCGATTCTAAAATCGCCGCGAGAGATGCGGAAGCAATACCTTTACCCAACGATGAAACTACACCGCCGGTTACAAACAAATAGCGTGTCATTGATTGACCTGTGAGCACTGTGTTGAATTGAATTTTGTGCGAATGAATCTCGTGTCTAGCAGAAGGAGCAGAATCAGCCGTAATCGTGTTGCCAAACCAAGGTAGGGTTTGTCTTATCGCGTTTAAATTCTGCGTAAAACGAACGAATTTTTTTGGCAACTGGCGGGAATTACTACCCATCTCCAAGATGGGGCGCCAGATTACCAGATTCGAACTTTTGCCTCAATTAATAATAGCTTAGAGGCTTTTGTTTGCTGATCGGAACAACATTTTTGGCCGTTCTCAACCAAGAAAGTTGACCAAAACAAAGACCTAGACAACTAATGACCAGTACCGTTACTCGTCCACTCACCACTCCTTCTTTACAATGTTTTTATCAACAAACACTCATAAAGAGCTAGCAAATAATTGTATAACCGATTTTCACAATGCGGCCGAATCAAGAAAATTAAGAGCCAACTCAGGCATCTTTTTTGATGGAGTCAAAAAGGTATAGGTGAAGTTCTTATTAATCAGACATTCCTCAAAGTTTTACAGACTGGTACCAATCACTCTGATATTGCCAAATCACTGAATAACCCTCTTCTGAATTTTCACACCAAGCGCTTTTTTCAACCCAAAAATCCGCGACCGCCGCCAAACCTTGGGGATCAGCAATCAAAGGCACACAGGCACGCAACCAAGGCTCCACAGATTGCTCTTGCAAAACCTTCTTCAGTGTTTGCGATCGATGCCGAAACGATGGATGAGCACGCTCGCCTCCTTGGCGAAACGAAACGGTATAACTCTCTGAGCGATTGTTAAGATGCCCTTGAGGTTGTAATCGCAGCTGCCAGCCATTTAGGTAAATTGGTTGTTCAAGGCCCAAGGTTAAATTACCCACCGCCACGTTTGCATTTGTGGCCTCAAGTATTTGGGTTTCAATAAAATGCAGTCGCCCTTGAAAGCCAGTTACAGCAAATTGCGGGTTCAAACGCACACACGGAGTGCCAAATACGGTTTCGCCAGCAAGAATTTGCGTTTGAACATCACGAAACTGTTGTTGATTGAGTGGCGGCAAACCAAGTTTCTCACAGCCCAAAGACAACGCATAAAACTGGCGATTCTCAGACAGGTTTTTCAGCCGCGCGATAGAGACTGAAACACTGGCTTTTTCGAGTCGCCCCTCAAGAATGCGCCAATCATCTTCTGCTAATTCAGATAAAGAACCCAAGGCTTTGCGACAATGCCGCGCACTTTGCGCCAATTGCTGGTTGGCATCTGGCCAGCGAGTCGCCAACAAGGGTAAAACCCGATTACGAATAAAATTACGATCAAAATGATTCTGTGTATTACTGGGGTCATCGACCCAACGTAAATTCAACGCCCGAGCATATTCTTCCAACGTTGAACGCGGTGTCGTCAATAAAGGTCGAATAAGAGTTCCGCTAGATGCTTGTGCATCTGCACTTAATGGTCGTTCTTTAGGAATGCCTGCCAAACCTTTTACACCGGCGCCACGCATTAAGCGCAGCAACAAGGTTTCGGCTTGATCACCTAAATGATGCGCCATTAACAAGTAATGACCGCGCTTAACAAAACGGCGAAACACTGCATAACGGCTTTCACGGGCCGCGTTTTCAATACCTTCGCCATCGGCGCGCACAACCACTTTGGCTGACTGAATTTCAATACCCAATGATTGCGCGAAGTTTTCACAATGCTTCTGCCAAATATCTGCGTCTTGCGCTAAACCATGATTGACGTGAATCGCTCGCACAATCCAACCCGTGTGATTACGCTTCGCGTACTCCGCCAGCGAGTGCAGTAACACCGTTGAATCTAACCCACCGCTGTAGGCCACCCAAACATCTGCTTGGTCACCGTTTATCGCGGCAAGCTGATCATCATATAAAGCGTCAAAAAAGTGAGTCATTAAACGTTGCGCCAAAAAGCAGTGCTCATAACGGGTGTTTTAAGGTTGGATGAGTTTCGCCTAAAGTTTACCATGTCGCAAACGCGTCTCTTAAGAGTTCTACTCTCAGCAATAGCTACGAACCGACGCATCTAAACTGAACCAATAAAAGAATTCATCATGAAAAAAACCCTCCCCTATGGCAGTTGGCCTTCAAAAATTTCCGCACAACACATTGTCTCTCAAAGCCTAGGTTTGGCCGAACCCAAATGGGATGGCGAAGATTTGTATTGGTTGGAATTTCGTCCTAATGAAAAAGGCCGCAATTGCATCGTTAAAAAAGACACTAACGGCAATATTAGCGATGTTATTCCAGAAAACATGAGCTCACGCTCCAAGGCTAACGAGTATGGCGGTGGCAGCTATACCGTCGCCAATCACAACGTTTTTTTTTTGTCGGGGTTTGATTCACGCCTT
>CALMJT010000186.1 GCA_937864365.1 uncultured Alteromonadales bacterium
GTCTACGCTTCGCAATCCGCGAAGGTGGCCGTACCGTTGGTGCCGGTGTTGTTGCGAAAATTATCGAGTAATTTGTAATTTTTTGTAGTGCGCCTCGCTGTTGCGAGGCGTTTGTGTTTATCTCTCCAGATTTAGGCCAGTAGTTCAATTGGTAGAGCATCGGTCTCCAAAACCGAAAGTTGGGGGTTCGAGTCCCTCCTGGCCTGCCATTATTCTCTCAATTAGAGCAAGGCGTGTTTATGAGCAGCAAGGCGGAAGCGCAAGAACCTCGTTTTGATGCGCTCAAGTGGATAGTTGTTATAGCTATCGTTGCTCTTTGTGTGGTAGGAAATTCTTACTATTCAGAAGCTTCCCTATTATTAAGGGTTGTAGCTATTTCTGTTGCGGCTGCTATTGCAGTATTTGTTGCCGTACAGACTGAAAAGGGAGCTGCGGTTTGGGGTTTATTGAAAGACGCTCAAACAGAAGTTAAGAAAGTTGTCTGGCCGACACCAAAAGAGACAAATCAGACGACTTTGATCGTAGTTGCAGTGGTGCTAATCATGTCTCTTGTATTATGGGGATTGGATTCATTATTTGGTTGGATTGCATCTCTAATAATTGGCTAGGGGTCAAGCATGGCTAAGCGATGGTATGTTGTACATGCCTATTCTGGTTATGAAAAGAAGGTTGCTAACTCTTTAAGAGAGCGAGTTGAGCTTCACCAGATGCAAGATTTGTTCGGTGAGATCTTGGTTCCAACTGAAGAAGTCGTTGAAATGAGAGCCGGGCAAAAACGTAAGAGTGAAAGGAAATTTTTCCCAGGTTACGTTCTGGTTCAAATGGAACTTAATGACGATACTTGGCACTTGGTTAAAGATACACCTCGTGTGATGGGCTTTATCGGAGGCAAGGCAGATAAGCCGGCCCCAATTACAGAGAAAGAAGCTCAAGCTATTTTACAGCGTGTTGATGATTCAACTGAAAAACCGAAACCAAAAACAGTGTTTGAGCCAGGTGAAATGGTTCGAGTTGTGGACGGTCCATTTAATGATTTTAATGGTGTCGTTGAGTCAGTTGATTACGATAAGAATCGTCTTCAGGTCGCAGTATTGATTTTTGGTCGTTCTACTCCTGTTGAGCTAGAGTTCGGTCAAGTCGAAAAAATTTAATCTTTAACGTCGTACAGACATTAAAGCTTTACGAAACCGGCTTTGTTTGCTCATCGCCGGTTTCTACTTATATACCCGTTAGTGTTTCTAACAAATAGTAATCTCGGGGAGCCTGTGATCGCATAGTGCGTGAGGCGTTTGTACCCATAATTGGAGTCAATCATGGCTAAGAAAATAGAAGCTTATGTAAAGCTGCAGGTTTCTGCCGGTCAGGCAAACCCAAGTCCTCCAGTTGGTCCAGCTTTGGGTCAACGTGGTGTTAACATCATGGAATTCTGTAAAGCGTTCAATGCCCAAACTCAGGGTATGGAGCCAGGTTCGCCGGTACCAGTTGTAATTTCTGTATACAGTGACCGTAGCTTTACTTTCACGATGAAAACTCCTCCAGCTTCTTTCTTGTTGAAGAAAGCTGCGAAAATCAAGTCTGGTAGTGCGCGTCCAAATACTCAAAAAGTTGGTAAATTGACTCGTGAGCAATTAGAAGAAATTGCGACAGTTAAAATGCCAGACTTAACAGCAGCTGATATGGATGCTGCGGTTAGAACAATTGCGGGCTCTGCTCGAGCAATGGGACTTGAGACGGAGATCTAAGGCAATGGCAAAATTATCTAAGCGTCAAAAATTAATTCGTGAAAAAGTAGATAGCACAAAAGCATACTCAATTGATGAAGCTATTGCTTTGTTGAAAGAATTGTCTACTGTTAAGTTTCCAGAGACTGTAGATGCTGCTATTAACTTAGGTATCGATCCTCGTAAATCTGATCAAGCGGTTCGTGGTGCTTCAAGTTTGCCCCATGGTACTGGTAAAGATGTACGCGTCGCAGTATTTACACAAGGTGCTGCTGCAGAAGCGGCTAAAGAAGCCGGTGCAGATATCGTTGGTATGGAAGATCTAGCCGCTGAAGTAAAAGCTGGCAAGATGGACTTCGATGTAGTTATTGCAGATCCTGCAGCAATGCGCGTTGTTGGCCAATTGGGTCAAATTCTTGGTCCACGTGGTCTTATGCCAAACCCTAAGACTGGTACTGTGACTCCAGACGTTGCAACTGCCGTTCGCAATGCTAAAGCTGGTCAGGTTCGTTACCGTGCCGACAAAGGCGGTATCATTCATGGCGGCATCGGTCGTATTTCTTTTGAACCAAATGCAATTAAAGAGAACCTAGAAGCATTAGTGGCGGACCTTAAAAAGGCCAAACCATCTACTTCTAAAGGTGTTTACTTGAAGAAAATTTCTTTGAGCACCACTATGGGTCCTGGTATTACTTTGGATCAGTCTACTCTAGACATTTAATTCCTTTTATTGGGTGCTGATTTTAGTACCCAATAAAAAACTTTGGAGTCTTGGGTAAAACCTTGGCTATCAAAGACCGTAGGTACTTTGTCGTTTTAGGATGACGGGTTTAATTTCAGAGTTAGATATTAATTTAATTCTGAGACCTACGCAGATGGTGACTCCTGAATCGCTTATTTAACTTCGTGTTAGGCAAGCCTGGTTCGGTCACCGAAAAGTTTTCGGAATTTCTTCACCTCGGTGATTAATCCGAAAATATCGAAACCAAGAAAGTTGAGTTCGCTCTCTTTCTAATCCAGGAGATATATCGTGGCATTAGGACTCGAAGACAAAAAGGCTATTGTTGCCGATGTTAACGAGACCGCTATGAGCGCCCTGTCTTTGGTTGTTGCAGATGCACGTGGTGTAGATGTAGCGAGCATGACAGCTTTGCGTAAATTGGCCCGCGAAAATAATGTCAGCCTGAGAGTTGTTCGAAACACCTTAGCTCGCCGTGCCTTTCAAGGTACTGAGTATGAGTGTGTTAACGATTCGCTTGTTGGTCCTTCTTTGTTTGGATTTTCTATGGAAGATCCAGGCGCAGCAGCACGAATCTTCAAAGATTTTGCTAAGGCAAATGATAAATTTGAAGTGAAAGTGCTGTCTGTAGGTGGAAAACAGCTTGCTGCTTCTCAGTTAGACGTATTGGCGAAATTGCCAACTCGCGACCAAGCATTGGCGACTTTGGCGGCAACTCTTATCGCACCTGTTACCAAGTTGGCTCGTACTTTCAACGAGATTCCGACAAAAGTTACTCGTGTGGTTGCTGCAGTTCGCGATCAAAAGCAAGACGCAGCTTAATATTAAGCTCGTTCTTAGCTGCGTAATTAGTGGTTTTTTAAAGATTTATTTTATTGGAGATTTGAGTCATGGCTCTGTCTAACGAAGACATTTTAAATGCAATCGCAGAAATGAGTGTAATGGATGTTGTTGCACTTGTTGAAGCAATGGAAGAAAAATTTGGCGTTTCTGCCGCTGCTGCAGTAGCTGTTGCTGCTCCTGCTGGCGATGCAGGCCCAGCTGTTGAAGAGAAAACTGACTTCGACGTTATCTTAAGCAGCGCTGGCGACAAGAAAGTTAACGTAATCAAGGTTGTTCGTGCAATCACTGGTCTTGGCTTGAAAGAAGCTAAAGAATTGGTTGAAAGCGCTCCTAAAGCAATCAAAGAAGGCGTTGCTAAAGACGAAGCTGAAGATCTTAAGAAGCAGCTTGAAGAAGCTGGTGCTATTGTCGAAGTTAAGTAATTACTTACTTGCAAAACTTCGCAATCAACTAGCAATAGTTGATGCAAGGCTGGCGGGTTTAACTCGCCGGCCTTTTTCCGTTTTCGGTTGACGGAACAATATCTGCTTGTGCGAGTCGTTATTCGCACAGTTGTATCTACAAGGCTGGCAGAGGCCGCTCTGATAAAACCGACCCGATCGATGGGTGAAACGAAATTTCGTGAACCACACGCAAGAGCGCGTCCCGTGCGTAAAGGCTGAGACTGCCCTCTCCGAAGACAAGCTGGGGTATATAGATGGCTTACTCATATACTGAGAAAAAACGCATCCGTAAGGATTTTAGCAAGCTGCCGCAGGTAATGGATGTACCTTATCTTCTAGCAATCCAACTAGATTCCTATCAGAAGTTTACACAAGCGAATAAATCGCCAGAAGACCGTTTGGATATGGGCCTTCATGCGGCATTTAAATCGGTATTTCCGATTGTAAGCTACTCTGGAAACGCAGCTTTAGAGTACGTGAGCTACCAATTAGGTAAAGCTGTATTTGATGTAAATGAATGTATTCTGCGTGGTGTTACCTATGCGGTACCCCTACGTGTGAAAGTTCGGTTGATTATTTACGATAAAGAATCATCGAACAAAACGATTAAAGATATTAAAGAACAAGAAGTTTACATGGGCGAAATTCCGCTCATGACCGACAACGGTACATTTGTTATCAACGGTACCGAGCGGGTTATCGTGTCTCAGTTACACCGTTCACCTGGTGTGTTCTTTGATCATGACAAAGGTAAAACGCACTCTTCCGGTAAGCTACTCTATTCTGCTCGAGTTATTCCTTACCGTGGTTCATGGTTGGATTTCGAATTCGATCCAAAAGACTTGGTATACGTACGTATCGATCGTCGTCGTAAATTACCTGCGACCATTTTGCTTCGCGCGTTAGGCTATAGCTCACAAGAAATGTTGTCGATGTTCTTTGACACCGACATGTTCTCCATGCTTTACGATGGTCAGTACAAGCTGAAGCTGATCCCTTCACGTCTACGTGGTGATATTTCTTCATTCGACATTAAAGACGCTAGCGGCAAAGTTATTGTTGAAGAAGGTCGTCGTATTACCGCTCGTCACATTCGACAATTGGAAAAAGCTAACGTTGAAGAGTTGACCGTTCCAGCAGAATATTTAATGGGACGTTCGTTAGCGACTGATATTGTTAATGAGATCACCGGCGAAATCATTTTTGAATGTAATACCGAGATTACAGCTGAAGTTTTAACCAAGTTAGCTGAGAACAAAATCTCTGATTTCACGACGCTTTACACCAACGAACTAGACTGTGGTGCATTCGTTTCTGACACTCTACGTGCCGATCCAACTCGCACCGAACTTGAGGCGCTTGTTGAAATTTATCGCATGATGCGTCCTGGTGAACCGCCAACCAAAGAGTCCGCGGAAGGTCTATTCCAGAACTTGTTCTTCAGCCAAGAGCGTTACGATCTTTCTGCAGTTGGCCGCATGAAGTTCAACCGTCGTTTAGGTCGCGATGAAGATACTGGCGAAGGCACTCTTTCTCCAGAAGATATCGTTGATGTATTAAAAACATTGATTGATATCCGAAACGGTAATGGTGTCGTCGATGATATCGACCACTTGGGTAACCGCCGTATTCGTTCCGTGGGTGAAATGGCAGAAAACCAATTCCGTGTGGGCTTGGTTCGTGTTGAGCGTGCAGTAAAAGAACGCCTATCGATGGCAGAAAGTGAAGGTTTGATGCCTCAAGACTTGATTAACGCCAAGCCTGTTGCGGCGGCGGTGAAAGAGTTCTTCGGTTCATCTCAGCTTTCTCAGTTTATGGACCAAAACAACCCGCTTTCTGAGGTAACTCACAAGCGTCGTGTTTCTGCATTAGGCCCAGGCGGTTTAACCCGTGAGCGTGCAGGTTTCGAGGTTCGAGACGTGCATCCGACACATTACGGTCGCGTATGTCCTATCGAAACGCCTGAAGGTCCAAACATTGGTTTGATTAACTCACTAGCAACCTACGCTCGTACTAACAGCTACGGTTTCCTAGAGAGCCCATATCGAAGAGTTATCGACGGTAAGGTTACTGATCAAATCGAATACTTGTCTGCAATTAATGAATCGCAACACATCATTGCACAGGCAGCGGCCAAAGTAGGTGACAACGGTGAGTTAACCGAAGATCTAGTTTCGGTTCGAGCCGGTGGCGACTTTACATTGAAGCCAAAAGAAGACGTTCAGTACATGGACGTTTCGCCTCGCCAAGTTGTATCGGTTGCAGCTTCTTTGATTCCATTCCTTGAGCACGATGACGCGAACCGTGCATTGATGGGATCGAACATGCAACGACAGGCCGTACCAACCTTGCGTGCTCAAAAGCCGCTCGTAGGTACTGGTATGGAGCGTTTTGTTGCGCGCGACTCCGGCGTGTGTGTGGTTGCTACCCGCGGTGGTGTTGTTGATCGCGTTGACGCAGGCCGCATCGTTGTTAAAGTCAGTAACGATGAAGTGGTTGCTGGTGAAGCTGGTGTGGATATTTACAACCTCATCAAATACACCCGTTCTAACCAAAATACCTGTATTAACCAGCGTCCAATTGTGACTCCTGGAGCAAAAATTCAACGTGGCGATATCCTAGCGGATGGCCCATCGGTTGATTTGGGCGAACTTGCGCTTGGTCAAAATATGCGCATCGCCTTTATGCCTTGGAATGGTTATAACTTCGAAGACTCGATCCTTGTTTCTGAACGTGTTGTACAAGAAGACCGTTTCACCACCATCCACATTCAAGAGCTAACCTGTATCGCTCGTGATACTAAGTTAGGTAGCGAAGAAATCAGTGCGGACATCCCGAACGTGGGTGAAAGTGCTCTTTCTAAATTGGATGAGTCGGGCATTGTGTACATTGGTGCCGAAGTTGGTCCCGGTGACATTCTGGTTGGTAAGGTAACTCCGAAAGGTGAAACCCAATTAACTCCAGAAGAAAAATTGCTTCGCGCTATCTTTGGTGAAAAAGCGTCTGACGTTAAAGATACTTCTTTACGCGTACCGACCAGCACCAAGGGAACGGTTATTGACGTTCAGGTGTTCACTCGCGATGGTCTTGAAAAAGATCAACGTTCACGTGAAATTGAAACTGAACAACTTAACCAAGTTCGTAAAGACCTTAACGAAGAGTTCCGTATCGTTGAAACCGCTACCTTCGAGCGTTTACGTCATGCGTTGGTTGGTCAAGTTGTTTCGGGTGGCAAGGCCGTTAAGAAAGGCGAGGTAATTACCAACGAGATTCTGGACGAGCTCGACAAGGGCGATTGGTTCAAAATTCGTATGGATATCGATGCCCTTAACGAACAGATCGACGCCGCTGAAACTCAATTGATTGAGCGTCGTAAAGAGCTTGATGAGCGCTTTGAAGACAAAAAACGCAAGTTACAAACTGGCGACGATTTGGCTCCTGGTGTTCTTAAGATTGTTAAGGTCTATCTAGCGATCAAACGTCGCATCCAGCCAGGTGACAAGATGGCGGGTCGTCACGGTAACAAGGGTGTAATTTCCGTAATTATGCCTGTTGAAGATATGCCATACGACGACAACGGCGAGCCTGTAGATATCGTACTAAACCCATTGGGCGTACCTTCGCGGATGAACGTAGGTCAGATCCTTGAAATGCACTTGGGTATGGCTGCGAAAGGTCTTGGTGACAAGATCGACGCAATGATGAAACAGCAAAAAGCCGTTGCAGAATTGCGTAACTTCCTTGAAGAAATCTACAACGTTACCGGTGAGTCTTATAACAAAGAAGCACTTGATACTTTCTCTGATCAAGAAATCATCGATCTCGCTAACAATCTTCGCGATGGCGTGCCTATGGCAACACAGGTATTCGACGGTGCGAAAGAAAGTGAAATCAAGGCGCTATTAAGACTTGCTGATCTCGACGACTCTGGTCAAAGAACTCTACATGACGGCCGTACCGGTGATGCCTTCCGGCGTCCTGTGACTGTTGGTTACATGTACATGCTCAAACTCAACCACTTGGTTGATGACAAAATGCATGCTCGTTCGACCGGTTCTTACAGTCTAGTTACGCAACAGCCGCTGGGTGGTAAAGCTCAGTTCGGTGGTCAGCGATTCGGTGAGATGGAGGTGTGGGCACTTGAAGCATACGGTGCTGCATACACACTTCAAGAAATGCTTACCGTTAAATCCGATGACGTTGCCGGTCGTACCAAACTGTATAAAAACATCGTTGACGGTGACCACCGTATGGAGCCGGGAATGCCAGAATCCTTTAACGTATTGTTAAAAGAGATTCGCTCACTCGGTATCAATATGGAATTGGATCACGACGCCTAGTAACTGGGTTCCCAGGTGGAGGTTCGCCTCCACCACGAGCGACAAGCATCAGCTTGTAACAGGTGCAAAAAGCGTAACTCGCGGACGCGCTGGAGGAAAACTTGAAAGACTTACTCAATTTACTTAAGTCCCAGGGTCAAAGTGAAGAATTTGACTCGATTCGCATCGGTTTGGCGTCGCCAGACATGATCCGGTCTTGGTCGTTTGGCGAAGTGAAAAAGCCAGAGACCATCAACTACCGAACTTTCAAACCAGAACGCGAAGGCTTGTTCTGTGCGAAGATTTTCGGCCCAGTAAAAGATTACGAATGCTTGTGTGGCAAATACAAGCGCATGAAACACCGCGGCATTATCTGCGAAAAATGCGGCGTTGAAGTTACCTTGGCAAAAGTTCGTCGTGAGCGTATGGGTCACATCGAGCTTGCCAGTCCTGTTGCGCATATTTGGTTCTTAAAATCGCTACCAAGTCGTATCGGTTTGTTGCTTGATATGACTTTGCGTAACATCGAGCGCGTTTTGTACTTTGAATCATATGTCGTAACCGATCCAGGTATGACCACCCTTGAGCGTGGTCAGCTGTTGACCGACGAGCAATACTTCGAAGCGATGGAAGAGTTCGGTGACGAGTTCGACGCGAAGATGGGTGCTGAAGCAATTCAGGAACTCATGCGCGATATCGACATCGAGCAAGAAGTGCAAACGTTGCGTGAAGAGATTCCAACCACCAACTCTGAAACCAAAGTTAAGAAGCTTTCTAAGCGCTTGAAATTGTTAGAGGCTTTCTACAACTCAGGTAACAAGCCTGAGTGGATGGTGTTGGAAGCTCTACCAGTATTGCCGCCAGATTTGCGTCCTTTGGTGCCACTTGAAGGTGGTCGCTTCGCAACGTCTGACCTCAACGATTTATACCGTCGCGTTATCAACCGTAACAACCGTTTGAAGCGTCTTCTCGACTTAAATGCGCCAGATATTATTGTGCGTAATGAGAAGCGTATGCTTCAAGAATCTGTTGATGCGTTACTTGATAACGGTCGTCGTGGTCGTGCGATTACCGGTTCTAACAAGCGTCCTCTAAAATCTTTGGCAGATATGATCAAAGGTAAGCAAGGTCGTTTCCGTCAAAACCTTTTGGGTAAGCGCGTTGACTACTCGGGTCGTTCGGTGATTGTGACCGGTCCAACGTTAAAACTGCATCAATGTGGTTTGCCTAAGAAAATGGCGTTGGAACTGTTCAAACCGTTTATTTTCAGCAAGCTTGAATTGCGTGGTTTAGCGACCACCATTAAAGCCGCTAAAAAAATGGTCGAGCGTGAAGAACCAGTGGTTTGGGATATCCTAGACGACGTTATTCGCGAGCATCCCGTTTTACTTAACCGTGCTCCAACCCTTCACCGTTTGGGTATTCAAGCGTTTGAACCTGTATTGATTGAAGGTAAGGCCATTCAGCTTCACCCGTTGGTTTGTGCGGCGTACAACGCCGACTTCGACGGTGACCAGATGGCGGTGCACGTTCCATTGACTATCGAAGCTCAGCTTGAAGCTCGTGCTTTAATGATGTCAACCAACAACATCTTATCGCCTGCCTCTGGTGAGCCGATCATCGTTCCATCTCAGGACGTGGTATTGGGTCTTTACTGGATGTCGCGTGAGCGTATTAACGCCGAAGGTGAAGGCATGATCTTCGCCGATGCTTCAGAAGTGAACCGTGCTTACAACGCTGGCAAAGTAGATTTGCAAGCGCGCATTAAGTGCCGTATCACAGAAGCGTCCATTCGCGAAGATGGCGAAAAGGAATACACAACATTCATCGCTGATACCACCGTTGGTCGTGTACTTCTTTGGGAAATCGTTCCAGAAGGTATGCCATTTGAGTCTGTTAACCGCTCAATGGTTAAAAAAGCCATTTCTGGTTTGATTAACCACTGTTACCGCGCTGTTGGTTTGAAAGCGAGTGTTATTTTCGCCGACAAATTGATGTACACCGGTTATGCGTACTCAACGCGTTCAGGTTCATCTATCGGTGTAAACGATTTCGAAATTCCTGCTGAGAAGGCCATCATTGTAGGTAAGGCCGAATCTGAAGTTGCTGAAATTGAAGCGCAATACGCTTCTGGTTTGGTAACTCAAGGTGAGAAATACAACAAGGTTATCGATATTTGGTCTCGCGCCAACGACTTGGTTGCGAAATCGATGATGGAAGGTATTTCTAAAGAAACCGTTATCAACCGCGATGGTGTTGAAGAACAACAAGCGTCATTTAACTCAGTTTACATGTACGCCGATTCCGGTGCTCGTGGTAGCCCGGCGCAGATTCGCCAGCTTGCGGGTATGCGTGGTTTGATGGCCAAGCCTGACGGCTCGATCATCGAGACGCCGATTACCGCAAACTTCCGTGAAGGTTTGAACGTTGGTCAGTACTTCATCTCAACCCACGGTGCGCGTAAAGGTCTTGCGGACACCGCATTGAAAACTGCGAACTCGGGTTATCTAACTCGTCGTTTGGTGGACGTTGCGCAAGACGTGGTAATTACCGAGGTCGACTGTGGTACAGACAATGGCTTGACCATGTCTCCGGTGATCGAAGGTGGTGACATTATTGAATCTCTGGGTGATCGTATTCTCGGTCGTGTAGTTGCGCAGGATGTATTGCGTGAAGGCGCCGACGAGATATTGATTCCAGCGGGTACCATGATGGACGAAGCGTGGATCGTTCGCATCGAAGAGCTTGGTATCGACGAAATTTTGGTTCGCTCGCCAATTACCTGTGAAACTCGTCATGGTATTTGTGCTCAGTGTTACGGCCGTGATTTGGCTCGTGGTCACCGTGCTAACAAAGGCGAATCCGTGGGTGTTATTGCGGCACAGTCTATTGGTGAGCCTGGTACTCAGCTTACCATGCGTACTTTCCACATCGGTGGTGCGGCGAGCCGTGCGTCTGCGGCCGACAGTATTCAAGTTAAGCAAGAAGGTACTGTTCGTCTACACAATGTGAAGGTGGTTGAGCGTGAAGACGGCGTACTGGTAGCGGCTTCTCGTTCCGGTGAACTTGCTGTTGCAGATGCCAATGGCCGTGAGCGTGAGCGCTATAAGATTCCATACGGCGCCAACATTACTGTATCTGATGGCAATAAAGTTAATGGCGGTCAGATCGTAGCGAAATGGGATCCGCATACGCACCCAATTATTACTGAAGTGGGTGGTACAGCAAGATTTTCGGGCATGGAAGATGGTCTTTCAATCCGTCGCCAAACAGACGATCTTACTGGTTTGACTTCTATCGAAGTTCTAGACCCAGCAGAGCGTCCTGCGGCAGGTAAAGATTTGAAACCAGCCATTACGCTTTACGACGCACAAGGTAACGAAGTTTTATTACCGAACTCTAATCAGCCAGCTCATTACATGTTGCCACCAAAGGCCTTGTTGAGCATGAATGATAATGAGGTCGTTAAAGCGGGTGATGTAATCGCGCGTATTCCTCAAGAATCTGGTGGTACTAAGGATATTACCGGTGGTCTTCCACGAGTTGCTGACTTGTTCGAAGCCCGTAAGCCAAAAGAGCCGTCAATTCTTGCAGAAATCAGCGGTACGATTTCGTTTGGTAAAGAAACAAAAGGCAAGCGTCGCCTGATCATCACACCAAAAGATGGTCAAGTTCTGCCAAATGGTGAGACACACTACGAAGAGTTGATTCCAAAACACCGTCAATTGACTGTGTTCGAAGGTGAGAGTGTGGCTAAGGGTGAGGTTGTTTCCGACGGCCCAAGTAACCCGCACGACATTCTTCGTCTTCAAGGTGTGGAGATGTTAGCTCGCTACATCACCGCAGAGATTCAAGACGTTTACCGTTTACAAGGTGTAAAAATCAACGATAAGCACATTGAGACCATTGTTCGTCAAATGTTGCGTAAAGTTGAAATTCTCGAAATGGGCGACTCTTCATTCGTGAAGGGCGAACAAGTCGAATACACCGCGGTGCTTGAAGAGAACGAGCGTTTACGTGCCGAAGGTTTGCAGCCTGCAACCTACGAGCGTCAATTGCTGGGTATCACTAAAGCATCATTGGCTACTGAATCGTTTATTTCAGCTGCGTCGTTCCAGGAAACCACTCGTGTTCTTACCGAAGCGGCGGTTACTGGTAAAGTCGATACTTTACGTGGTCTGAAAGAAAACGTTGTTGTGGGTCGTTTGATCCCAGCCGGTACCGGCCTTGCTTATCACGATGATCGTCGTCGTAAGCGCGCCAAAGAAACCGTTGAAGTAGAAGGGCCAAGTGCAGCAGAAGTTGAAGCGGCACTTACCGAAGCTCTTAAATCTAGCGCAAGCTAAGATTAATTACTTCAAGAAAAAAGCCTCCCTTGGGAGGCTTTTTTTATGCTTGCCGTTTGCTCAATAGCAGGTTTGATCCGCGAATGAGTTAGGCCTTTTGTAGGTTTGCCTCTTCAGTGTGACGAGACGAAGGTTTTTTTAAGTACAAGGCGAGAGCGAAAGTTGTAATAAAAACGAGTATAGAACCAAAGACAACGCCTTCCCAGAACCGCCATTCCCAGAAATAACTCAAATAAATACCGCCGGTACTGGCCCCAACATAATAGAACAGCAAATATAAAGAGCTGGCCGCACCTTTGGAATGTTGTGCATTGCGACTTACCCAACTGCTGGCACTTGAATGTGCCAAGAAGAATCCGAAAGCATTTATAAAAAAGCCCAATACGATCAGTATTAAAGAGTCGAACAAGGTAACCAAAGTGCCAAAAATAAGAATGATTGATCCTGCCATCATGCATTGTGGCTGACCAAATTTTTTACCGAATTTCCCAGAAAACGTAGAGCCTAATGTTCCGGTTAAATAGGTTAAAAACAGCAAACCAAGAAACTTAGGGGTGAGCGAATAAGGTTCAGCTTCTAATACAAAGGTGATATAGCTGTATTGATTAACGAAGGCGAAAAAATTCAAACCACCCAAAAGATAGGCCGGAATTAATTTGCGATTACCAAGATGGCCGACCATGCTTTTGGCAATTTCGTTAAAGTTGAGACTTCTGGGTAGAAAGTATTGTTGTTTTGGCAGCAGTACAAACACAACCAAAGTGAGTACGGCGCTTAATATCGCCACCACCAGAAACGATTTTTCCCAGCCGAGTTGCTCGGCGGTAATTCCGCTAATCAAGCGACCAGAGATTCCCCCTAAAGAGTTGGCGGCAATATACAAACCTACCGCAGACATCAGTGCTTCGGGCGTAAATTCGTCTGCCATATAGGCAACTGCAATGGCAGGAAGGCCAGCTAATAAAATACCCTGCAAAGCTCTTAAAATAAGCAGCGTGCTGTAGTCGCTCACAAACGACAAGGCAAAACCAACGGCTACAACACCACACATGCTCAGAAGAATGAGTGCGCGTCGTCCAATCGCGTCAGAAATCGAGCCATAAAAAATTAACGCAATTCCTAGGGTCAAGGTGCTGATGGTTAATGTGTAGCTGGCCTGAAGTGGGCTGACCGAAAATTCAGCAGCGAGGGTAGGTAACAGAGGCTGGGTGACATAAAGATTTGAGAAAATCATAAACGAACCCAAGCACAGCGCTAGAGTGATTTTCCACCAACTTGCAGAGCCATAAGAAATCATAATCAACTCGATACGTACAGATATAAAACAATGCTAAATCCAGGCTATGAATAATAAAAATATATATGTAGTATCTAACTCATAATTTTTATTGATGCTAAGAAGCACCATTTGGACGTTGTTGTGGATTACAAAGCTCTTAAATATTTTCACGAAGTTGCCAAGCTGCAAAGCTTCACCCGCGCAGCTGAATCCTTGAAGATTGCCCAGCCAGCGGTGAGTATGGCCATTAAGCGTCTAGAGCAAGACTTAGGATTAATGCTGTTTCACCGTCGAGATCGACAAATCACGCTTACCGATGAAGGTAGTCGTTTGTACGAGCAAGCCCAGAAGATTCTGCAAACTATGGCCGACGCCGAATTGGAAATGGCAGAGTTACGTGGTTTAGAAAAAGGCGTTGTACAGTTGGGAACACCAAGCATGCTGGGCTCTTATCACTTCCCACCACTGATCATGGCCTTTAAACATCGCTACCCCAGTTTGAATCTGTCGGTTCACGAAGGTGGTGCCTGGCAGCTTCAACAAATGCTAGAGCGTGGCGAGTTAGATCTTGCGATCATTGAGTCTGGAGATATTCCCTCAAGCTTAGAGGCAAGACCCATTCTAAGAGAAGAAATGCTCGTTGTGGTGGGGTCAGAGCATCCCTTTGCGGAAAAACCCACTGTTAACGCCGAAGAGTTTTTTTCAGAAGAACTGGTGATTTTCAGACCCGGTTATTTTCACCGCAGGATATTGGATCAAATCGCCGAGCGTGCTGGTATCGAACCTAAAATAAGCTTTGAGACCAACTTGTTGCCGTTGATTCGCGCAATTGTGAAGCAAGGATTTGGTATTTCGACGCTACTGAAGATGGCGGTTGAAAACGATCCCGATCTAAGAACTCTATCATTCGAACCGCCTATCATGCTGGAGTTGTGTATTGCCTGGCGTAAAGACGGTTATCTCTCAAAAGCCAATCAAGCGTTTGTAGACTTTATTCTGGAAAATTCTACGCTGTAATAAAAAGTATTTATCAGTGTTGTTGCCTCATCTCGCTAAAATAACCAATTGGCCGTGTTGTTTTAACATCACTCGCTATAGAATTAACGCATTAATTTTAACCATTTTTTGCTTAAACGCCGACGTGGATTTTCGATTTTGTTGATTAAGTTAAAAAAAATAATCGCTTTTTTGTGTTTTAGCTGTTTTTGTTTTTCGAACTTTTCCTACTCAGAAACCGAGTTGGCAATGTTGCATTCTCCCGAGGTTGCTCAAAAGCATTTATGGCCATCGGCGGTTATCGATTTATCCGAGCGAGATAAATACATACTGGTTGCTGCGCTAACCGACGGTACCCTACAGTTGTTCGAAAACACCGGTAACTCTCTAGATTTAGTACTCGAATTTCCGATGTCTATTGGTAAAGCGGGTTTTGGTAAACAAATCGAAGGCGACAAAAAGACACCAGTTGGTGTGTACCGAATTACGAGTTTCTTAAATGACAACCAGCTCGATGCCTTTTACGGTCGAGCAGCTTATCCGGTGGATTACCCCAACGTTTGGGATCGGTTGCAAAACCGTACCGGCAGTGGAATATGGCTGCACGCCATGCCCGAAGGTGTAACCAGTCGACCGCCACTTGACAGCGATGGTTGCCTAGTAATTAACAACGAACAAATCGACGTATTAAAACCCTATTTGGACGTCGGTCGAACACGCATAGTTATGACCGATAGTAACCAACGTGTTGATCCTTCCGTGATTTCTCAAAAGCGTGAATTATTAACAAATCAGTTGATGGCTTGGAAAAGTTCTTGGGAATCGCTCAGTCATAAACAATATCTCGATTTTTACAGCACCGAATTTAATAATTTCGATTACGACAAAGCTGCTTGGGACACCTATAAAAAACGCGTTAATGGTAAAAAGAAATTCATTAATATCGGAATTTCTGACCTCGCAATTTTTGAATATCCCGGTGTTGATAACCTAGTGATGGTTGAGTTTTACCAAAGCTACAAAAGTAATGATTACAAATCCAACGGCTGGAAAAAACAGCTGTGGAAAGAAGAGCAAAATGGCTGGAAAATTATTTATGAAGCCGGTGGTTAAACATAATTCGTGATTTATCTACGGCCACTTCTACTGCTGTTAACCTTTGTGGTGCTAGCGCCAATAACCTGCGCGCTGGTGTTAGCCTCAATTTTCAACGGTTTTGAATGGTTGATAAGACTGAGCGACGTATTCGCCGGGGGCGACTTTTTTTCTGTTTTAAATAGCGATTTTCTTCTACTTTTATCCGCAAACGTTGCGTCTATTTACACAGTGTTTTATCTCTGGGCGATGGTAATTAAAACGCTTAATAAACAAGTGATTTGTCTTTCTGCCAAATTTTATTACGCAATTGGCCTTGGCATATACTGCGTGTGTGTATTATTACTTTTTACGAAAAATTCAAACGGTATTGAATTCATACCTATTATCGGAATTGTTCTTTGCTTTGTGATTTGTGCGCGATTGCAGCTTAGTTTTGGCGCACGATTAGAATTGGGTCATTCGATGACTCGTACTGCAATTCATGCCATCGAAAATCAATCCGACTCTTAATAATCTTTAAGCGTCTCCAATATTTCTTAATGCCCGTTCTTTTTGATGGAATCTCAGTATTGGCCTTATTGAGATTCTTCACTTCTCGCCAAGCGTTGTTTTGGCACTTCGGTTTTTAACCACTGAACCAAGTCGGTCCACATCGCCGATATTTCCGAATCCGAAGGCATAATTCCGGCGGAGGCCAGTTCGATGGTAACCACGGGAATATTTTTGCTGACACCGGCGTAATTACCGAGAGATCCGGGGTAGATTCCCAACTCCTGAAAATACAGCTTGCCCAATTTATGCGGTGGTTTTTGTGGGCCGTCGTAATCGACCAATCGATGCGGCGCGTGAACCGCAACAATCGCGTCTGGATTTATTAATTCGATCTGCTCCATAAACCAGCGTGTTTCGGGTTCACTTGCTGCTTCGGGGCCGGGATAACGTCTGGGATTTTCGTAGGTGCGATTGCGCCAATAATCGTGCGCATCCGACGACCAATCGGGAGTGGGAAAATTTCGATTCAAATCCACACCGGCGCTGTTTTGGCGTTGCGATTGCGCCATTAACAATCCGTCTGGATTTAACAAGGGGACTACCGTCCACTCAAACAGTCCTGAATGATGTTTATCTAGCGTTGAAAGCCATTTAAAGACAATTGATACCGATGAGTATTCATCGCCATGAATGCCCCCCATCAAGAGAACCTTTCCTAAAGAGGTTTGCTCGGGAATTGAGTCAAAGTTTTTGAAGACAATCGCACGATTTTCCCGTGAACGACCGCCAGAATCGATAAGGCCGACGTCTAGGCAGTCCCCTATGCTGACACTGCCGAGCTTTTTACCGATCTCTTCACAGAGAAATTCCACCGAACCATTTGAGGTTGGCTTTGTAACTTCTTGTTCATGCTCCGTATTCAAAGAATTGTTGAGTACCGCAGAGGTTGAATCTTGCGCTTGGCTTGCAATGCCTGTGTTACCGGTTTTTATGTCGCTTTCTTCGATACTCGAAACATCATCAACAGGCTCAATTGCCTTGCTCTGCTCGCTAGTGAGAGGGGCTGATTGGTTAGCCGCATGATCCGATTCTTCTATTGCAGATACCTCGGAGTCTTCAAAATTCGCCGTGTCTAAGTGAGCTTGGATTTCCGTTGGATTACTGGATTCAGAGGATTTTTCATCAACTGTTGGATTGGTGATAACACCTACATCGGTGTCTTCGACGGGCGGTTGAGCGTGTTTATTAGGTTCAATTTGTGGTTCGGTGCTGAAACAAGCCGTCAAAGCAAGAAGAGCCGAAAGGGCGGCGACACGTCTTAGTGGTCGTAACAGTGAGCGAGTAACAGATGTTTTAGTGAGATTTATCTTCGAGAGCATTTGAACAAGCTTAATGAATCGTGAGCGGTAGTCACAGCAATTAATCGGAATGATTGACAGTTTAAACTCAGATCCAATGACTTTGAAAAGCATTCCTGCAAAGTGGAACACCTTTGATGAAAATTTGCGAGCGCACTGTGTGTTTTTTCGAAGAAAGCAGTTCGATTAGCCGATGCCAAGAGAAGGGCTTGGCTCATTAATATTCGGTATTTAAAGACATCTAGAAATATTTTAGAAATATCTCGTTGCTTTGCTTGAAATGCGAACAGTAGATCAATATAATTGCGCACCCATTTTTTGTGGGCCTTACAAAAAGGTCAATAAATACAAAGAATTGGGCCTAAAGACTATACGCTTCTAATCAAAGCGTTCATTTATTTGGAGTTATTTTTCATGGCAACGATCAACCAGTTGGTTCGTAAGCCGAGAAAACGTAAAGCAGTTGCAAGCGACGTTCGTGCGCTAGAAGCCTGTCCACAACGGCGTGGCGTTTGTACTCGCGTTTATACGACTACCCCGAAAAAACCTAACTCAGCACTTCGTAAAGTGTGCCGTGTTCGTTTAACCAACGGTTTTGAGGTTTCCTCATACATCGGCGGTGAAGGCCATAACCTTCAAGAGCATAGCGTGGTTTTGATTCGTGGTGGACGTGTAAAAGATTTGCCGGGTGTGCGTTACCACACCGTTCGCGGCGCACTTGATACATCAGGTGTTAATAATCGTAAGCAAGGCCGTTCTAAGTACGGTACCAAGCGACCTAAGTAATTGCTTGAGTGGAAACACTCTGTTTTTTCGGTTGAACCGAGTAAGGCTAAGCGCGCTCATAGTGTACGTCGGCGAATGCAGAAATAAGTTGTGAGAGCGTTGTCTTAGAAATCCCTGAAGAGAGGCTAAAAATGCCAAGAAGACGCGTAGTCGCCAAGCGTGAAGTATTGCCAGATCCTAAGTACGGCAATGTTACTTTGGCGAAATTTATGAATATCGTGATGGTCAGCGGCAAAAAAGCTGTTGCAGAGCGAATCGTATACGGTGCGTTGGATATCGTTGAGCAAAAGCTTAACAAGAATCCGCTAGAAATTTTCGAAGAAGCGCTCGAAAATGTTGCACCGTTGGTAGAAGTTAAGTCACGCCGTGTTGGTGGTGCTACTTACCAAGTCCCTGTTGATGTTCGTCCAGCTCGTCGTAATGCGTTAGCAATGCGTTGGTTGGTTGAATACGCTCGTGGTCGTGGTGAGAAGTCAATGGTTCAGCGTTTAGCTGGTGAAATCGTTGACGCATCACAAAGCAAAGGCTCTGCGGTTAAGAAGCGTGAAGACGTTCACCGTATGGCTGAAGCGAACAAAGCGTTCTCGCACTACCGCTTCTAAGTTTAATGTCATTGTTAAACTAGAGCTAAAAAAGGCAGCGTTAAGCTGCCTTTTTTTATGCTTCACTGATCGATTGCACGGTGTTTTCTCATCCATTCATAAAGCGATTTCTTAGAAAATATTCATCGCTTGTTTTGACGTTTTCTTTTTATTGAAAAGAATTAGTTCAGACCTTTTCAGAACCTACCGGTTAACAACTATTTTCCTATATTGCGTCGCGCTAAACGTATTCGGAACCCTGAGTAAGCTGGCGGTAGGGAGGCAAATTAAGTATTAGGATGAGTGCTCAGTAAAATTGTTGATCAACACCTGAGCCAAAACATGCTAACGGCTGACAACTTGGCGCGACAATCGTTGAGTTTCGGTGAGCAGATTTTGTATTTGCAATAACTTGTTTTTTTCACGCTAAGTGATTCTGTAATTTTCCATCAAATTACGCCAAACCCGTGTCAGACTTGAAATTCCTCTTAGAATATGGCTTGACGCTCTATGGACGAGTGCTTAAAATTTCGCACCCTTTAGTTTTGGTTAGTATTCAGCTCGTCAAGCATCGCGAAGTTCAGGCTTCGCATATATCTATGATTCTTTCTAGCCTGAGAAAGTTTGGCGAGAACACCTGTGACGGTATTAAGTAGTGAAAGCAGTTTAATGGCTGCGTATAAATGACATAAGTACTTTTTGCGTAATTAATACGCCTTCTTAATGACTCCACGTTCACATGGTTTTAGAAAAGGCAGCGATACTCGCTGCCTTTTGTGGTTTATAAGAACATAAATATTTTAGAGGAGGTAGCCAGTGGCTCGTAAAACGCCGATTGCACGCTATCGTAATATAGGAATTTGTGCCCATGTGGATGCAGGTAAGACTACAACCACAGAACGCGTACTCTTCTATACAGGTATGTCTCATAAGATTGGTGAGGTGCACGATGGTGCAGCCACCATGGACTGGATGGAACAGGAGCAGGAGCGAGGTATCACCATTACTTCAGCTGCGACAACTTGTTTCTGGGCTGGAATGCAGCAACAGTTCGATCAGCACCGAATTAATATCATTGATACACCCGGACACGTTGATTTCACCATCGAAGTAGAACGCTCTTTACGAGTACTAGATGGGGCCGTTGTGGTTTTGTGTGGTTCTTCGGGTGTGCAACCACAAACTGAAACTGTTTGGCGTCAAGCCAACAAATACGAAGTTCCGCGCATTGTCTTTGTGAATAAAATGGATCGCGCCGGTGCTAACTTCCGAAGTGTGGTTGATCAATTAAAGTCGCGTTTGGGGGCGACTCCAGTGCCCTTGCAAATGACCATCGGCGCCGAGGACGAATTCAAAGGCGTTGTTGACCTCGTTAAAATGAAGTCCATTCTCTGGAACGAAGCAGATATGGGCATGACCTTCGAGTACGGTGAAATCCCGGAAGAAATACTCGATGAATGTCAGTCTATGCGCGAAGAATTGGTTGAAGCTGCCGCTGAATCCAACGATGCGTTAATGAATAAATACTTAGAAGGCGAAGAGCTTTCGGAAGAAGAAATTAAAGCCGGAATTCGTGCTCGTACTTTGGCGAATGAAATTGTACCGGTTATTGGTGGCTCGGCGTTTAAAAACAAAGGTGTGCAAGCCATGCTTGACGCCGTTGTAGAGTACTTGCCGTCACCCACAGAAGTTAAAGCTATTGAAGGTCATCGCGAAGATAGTGAAGACGTCGAAACTCGCGAAGCCGACGACAACGCACCCTTTGCAGCACTTGCTTTTAAAATTGCTACCGATCCGTTTGTTGGTACCTTAACGTTCTTCCGAGTTTACTCCGGTAAGTTAGAAAGCGGCTCTGCGGTTTACAATTCTGTAAAAGGCAAGCGCGAGCGCATTGGTCGTATGGTGCAAATGCATGCGAACTCACGCGAAGAAATCAAAGAGGTATTAGCCGGTGATATTGCCGCTGCAATTGGTCTTAAAGACGTAACTACCGGTGATACCCTTTGTGCCGAGAACAGCAAAATTGTTCTTGAGCGTATGGAGTTCCCAGAACCCGTAATTTCTGTTGCTGTTGAGCCAAGAACCAAAGCCGACCAAGAAAAAATGGGTGTGGCATTGGGCAAACTTGCTCAAGAAGATCCTTCATTCCGTGTTAACACTGATGAAGAAACCGGACAAACCATCATCTCTGGTATGGGTGAATTACATCTCGATATCATTGTTGATCGTATGCGCCGTGAATTCAGTGTCGAAGCAAATATTGGTAAACCTCAGGTAGCGTATCGCGAGCGTATTACCAATACTTGTGAAATTGAAGGCAAGTTTGTTCGTCAATCTGGCGGTCGTGGTCAGTTTGGTCACGTCTGGATTCGATTCGAACCGGCTGAAGACGAAGGTGCAGAAGGTCTAGAATTTGTTAACGAAATTGTTGGTGGTGTGGTTCCTAAAGAATACATCCCGGCAGTTGAAAAAGGTATTTCCGAACAGATTCGCAACGGTGTACTTGCTGGCTATCCATTGTTGGGGTTAAAAGCAACTGTGTACGACGGTTCTTACCACGATGTCGATTCTAGCGAAATGGCGTTTAAAATCGCTGCATCTATGGCGACCAAAGATCTTGCTAAATTTGGTGGCGCAGTACTTCTTGAGCCCATCATGGACGTAGAAGTTGTTACACCGGAAGAAAACATGGGTGACGTAGTCGGCGACCTTAACCGACGTCGCGGCATGATTTTAAGTATGGAAGAAAATCCCTCAGGTAAAGTTGTAAAAGCTGAAGTGCCACTGGCAGAAATGTTTGGCTATGCGACTGACCTGCGTTCGGCAACTCAAGGTCGTGCGACATTTACTATGGAATTCTCGAAGTATGCAGAAGCTCCAAAAAATGTCTCTGACGAAATTGTTGCTAAAAACACAACTGGCTGATTAAAGCCACACATTTTTAAATTAACTAGCTAAAAGATAGAGGATATTCCCAGTGGCTAAGGCGACATTTGAACGTAGTAAACCCCACGTAAACGTGGGCACCATCGGTCACG
>CALMJT010000187.1 GCA_937864365.1 uncultured Alteromonadales bacterium
GTTTTTGGGCACCAAAAAATACCCGGAACCCGACGCATACCAAGATTTTGTCAGTAAAAATGGCGGTAGCCACAACGCCTTTACTAGCTCCGAGCACACCAATTATTTCTTTGAAGTCAAAGCCAGTGCATTACCCGAAACTCTAGACCGCTTTGCTCAATTCTTTATCGCGCCTTTGTTTACACAAGCCTACGTAGATCGCGAACGAAAGGCCGTAAACTCAGAATACAGCGCAAATATTAAAGACGATTTTCGCCGTAATTTAGACGCCTACCGCGAAGTAGTGAATCCTGAACACCCATCGTCTAAATTCAGCGTTGGTAGCCTAGCAACATTAGCCAATCGTGTTGACGATCCCGTCAGAGAAGACCTAATCACGTTTTATCGCAAATATTATTCGTCAGACCAAATGACCTTAGTGGTTTTAGGTAAAGAAAGCCTAGACGAATTGCAAACCCTTGTGACTGATTTATTCAGCAAGGTAAAAAAGAATCGCGCAGAAGTCATTCGCGAAGGTGTGCCGTTATTTGAAGATGGCAAACTGCCGTTAATGTTATCGACGGTTCCCGAAAAAGACGGCCACAGACTAACCATGATGTTCTCAGTACCACCAACACTGGAATATTTCCGTAAAAAACCACTTAGCTACATTGGTAATCTAGTCGGTCACGAAGGTGAAGGTTCTTTATTGGATGTGCTTAAAAAACAAGGTTGGGCCGAAAACCTAAGCGCTGGCGATGGTTTAAGTGATCGCTTTAATGGCAGCTTTTTGGTATCGATTCAATTAACCGACGAAGGTCTTGCCCATAAAGATGAAGTGGTAGGATTATTTTTTGCCGAAATTGAAAACATTAAAAAATCTGGCTTAAATAAATGGCGCTTCAACGAGCAAGCAAAAATTGCCGATATTGATTTTCGTTTTAGTGAAAAACAATCGCCGTCAGGTACCGTCAGTTTTCTTGCCGGTGTTTTACAAGAATTACCGCCGGAAAATATTTTAAACGGTGGTAGCCTTTATGAAAAATTCGACAAAAAACTCATCAAGTCTTATTTGGCAGAAATAAAACCCGAAAATTTATTTTTGCATTTATCATCAAAAACCGTAGAAGCCGATAAAAAATCCGATTACTACTACACGCCGTACAGTGTGGAATCGTTAAAAGGCAAAGAATGGCCGGTCGATAAAGACTTGGTCGCTGAACTTGCCTTACCAAAGAAAAATCCGTTTATTGCTACCGATTTAGCCCTAGTTAAAGATACTCAAGATTCCGAAATTCCTGAATTAATCGAAAAAAATAACTTAGACGTGTGGTTTAAAACCGATACCTCTTACGAGGTGCCTCGCGGTGTTGTGAATATTCGTTTCTTATTACCGAATGTTGCCAAAGACATTAAAGGCGCGGTAATGCTTGATTTGTTTGAGAACATGGTTGAAGAAAGCTTGCAGTCGTACAGCTATCCAGCCAGTCTTGCGGGTTTAAATTTTGGCCTAGGCAGCAACAGCCGTGGTTTTGATTTACGTATTGGCGGCTATTCCGATAAACAAGACGAGCTAATTAAGCGTATTATCGAGCAGTTACAAGATTTTGATAACCTAGCGTCGCATTACGATGTGGTTAAAAACCAACTGGAGCGCGCCTGGACCAACAACAGCCGACAAACTCCGTACTCACAGATATTTTCTGATGCCGCCGCTACCGTGTTTTCACCAAAGTGGACGATAGAAGAAAAATTAGCAGTATTAAAAACCATTAATTTGGACGATTTAAAACCTTTTACCACCAGTTTATTTGCCGGTGCCGATACCGAAGTATTGGTATTTGGTAACTTCACCAAAAACGATGCAACCAACATTGCGGCTTTAATTGACGCGAACCTGTTAAAAGGCGCTAAAAATAATCTAGAGCTTCCCAAGGCTACCGTCGTTAAATTACCCATCGGCGATACTTGGAGCTGGCTTGATGTTGAACACCCAGATAACGCCCTAGTGGGTTATTTACAAGGGCAGGGCGACAGTCTTGAAGATCAAGCTAAAATGATGCTGTTAGAACAAGCCGTTGATGCCGGTTTTTACAACAGTTTACGAACCGATCAACAATTAGGTTACATTGTTGCTACCACATCAATGCAAGTTAAAAACGTACCTGCAACCTTATTTATTGTTCAATCACCAACGGTACCTATTACCACCATTAAAGCCGCCATGTTGGAATATTTAAAAACCTTTAATGCCGCCGAAAACTTTGAACAAAACAAAGAAGCCATAAAAGCCAAGCTTTTAGAAGCGCCTAAAAACCTGTTTGAACAATCGGAAATCTACTGGGACAACATCGCCTTTGAACAAAAAACCTTTGATCGTGACCAACAATTAGCTAATTTAATCGACAAAATGACCGTAGAAGAATTTGTTGATTTTACCGCGAGCGTCGTTAAAAACGGCCAATGGTTATGGTTTGCAGCGGCAACAACCGAAGAAAAACCCGAAGAAATTAAATTTATCGATGATATTCAAGCATTTAAAAACAAAGCTGA
>CALMJT010000188.1 GCA_937864365.1 uncultured Alteromonadales bacterium
TGTCCTCTGATTAAATCATGGATGAGTTAATCAGAGGTTCTTAAATAGGGGGCTAACTTGAGTAGTACAGATGCTGTGTCTTCAAGTTGTTGCGGACACAAAAAAGTCAATGACGATCCGGTGGCGCAATCATCCGATCAAACATCTTCCCAAAATGAATCGCTGCATTCCTGCTGCGGCCCTTCGCCTAAAACCAAAGTTGAAACTCACGAAGGTGAAGAGTCTAGCTGCTGTCATCCAAAGCAATCTATCGATTGGATGTTGTGGTCGAGCTTAATCATTTGTGCCCTCGGCTACGGCCTTTACGCATTGAACATCGATTTTGGTGTATTACAGGTAGAGACCTTAACTCACAGCGTGTTCGAGTTACTCAACACCATGTGGTTTAGTTTGTTGATTGCCTTCGTATTTGTTGGTGTTCTCGCACAAATTCCGCAAACCATTGTACTGCGTATTTTAGGCAAAGGTGGCTCAACCAGTGGCTTGGTTCGCGCCACGTTAGCCGGTGTGCTTATGGATTTATGCAGCCACGGCATTTTAATGGTGGGTATGAAGCTGTATCAAAAGGGCGCTAGTCTGGGTCAAACCATGGCGTTCTTGGTGGCCAGCCCTTGGAATTCATTTTCGTTAACCTTGATCTTAATCGCCTTAATTGGTTGGCAGTGGACCCTAGCCTTTATTCTGTTATCAATGGTATTGGCGGTTACAACGGGTTGGGTTTTTGAGCGTCTTGTCGCGGCCGGTAAGCTGCCGTCTAATCCTGCGTCTTCGTCAACCGAGTTAGAAGAACACAGCCAAAAACCTTTGGGTTCCTTGGTGAAAGAATCATGGTCTGGAATCACTTGGAATAAAGAGTTACTCAAACGCATTTTCGATGAGTCTGTTAGTGGTTCACGTATTGTCTTGCGTTGGTTGTTATTTGGTGTGGTTTTGGCGTCGTTGATTCGCGCGTTTGTCGATCCAGATGTATTCCAACAATGGTTAGGTCCATCCGTTTTAGGTTTGGCGGTAACGCTCGTTGCAGCAACGATTATTGAGGTGTGTTCGGAAGGTTCCGCCCCCATTGCCGCCGATATTATGAATCGCACCTCGGCACCGGGTAATGGTTTTGCCTTCTTGATGGCCGGTGTTGCTACCGACTACACCGAGGTTATGGTCATCAAAGACACCATGAAATCTTGGAAGATTGCGTTGTTTTTGCCACTCATTACCTTGCCACAGGTTGTTGTGGTCGCTCTTATCTTAAACAATCTCGGTACATAAGCCTTATTACCCCAGCCATGGCCGGCCATAGATAGTGCTGGGGTAATCTCCTTCTTCATCTTCATGTCACGTATCTCCCATTTTGATTGATCTACGAGTCAGTGTTTTCTAGGTCAGTGTTCTCTAAAAGCACTCACATTCCATCAAGTTAGTTCAATTTCTCCTAAATATTGAAACTTTCTTGTGAAATAAAAGACATATTCAAGAATTGCTTTAGGAATTGAACAAACAATCCCTAATAATGACCACCTCGATATTTATCATAAAAATTGACTATAAGTTGACCAAAAGGGTAATCAAGATGTTGAAAAGCGCGAGATTAACGTGGAAATCTTTCATGCTGCCGGCCTTAGCAACCGCGACCTTAGCATTCGCTGGGCAGACCTTCGCAGAAACCGCTGCTGAAAAAGCCATTGCCAAAGCGTTAGAAAGTTCGATTCGAACCGACGAAGACAAGGCGCGTGATGCCGAGCGTAAGCCTGTCGAAACTCTGACCTTTTTCGGTCTTGAACCCGATATGGAAGTTATCGAACTGTTTCCAGGTGGTGGCTGGTACACCAAAGTTTTGGGTAACGTATTAAAAGAAAAAGGTAAGCTCTATGTCGCCATTTCAACGGGTCGCGTAAAAGATCAGCTTGAAAATTGGGACTTGAAAGATGTTGAAATTCTTGCCCCAGAGTCGGAGTTAACCAATACCGATATTCGCGGCGTATTTAATGTTAAAAATCTAGACTTCGCCAAAACCGGCGTAGACATGGTGTTGACCTTCCGTAACACCCACAACTTCACACCAGAAGCTCGCGCCGAACTCAACAAAAAAGTATTTGATGCACTTAAGCCCGGTGGCGTTTACGGCATAATCGACCACACCCGCCGTCACAACCAACCCTACAGTCGCCCGGTTTGGCGTCGTGTTGACCCAGTATTAATGATCAAAGAAGTACAAGCCGCAGGATTTGAATTTGTCGATTACAGCGACCTTCACTACAACGCGACTGATGATCTGCAAGTAGATACCACCGATAAAAAATTCGAAGGCTACAGCGACCGTTTTACGTTGAAGTTCAAAAAGCCTGAGTAAAATGTACTCAAAAAGAGAGCTCCGAATTGGTTCGGGGTTTTCTTTTTTTCAGTCTTTCTTGACTTAATTCTCATTTTTCGAGTCTCTTCTACCTTTAAAAATTTATAGTTCTCAAGCTATATGTATTGGAGGAATTTCTCAAAGTTAACTTGAGTATTATTATTTACATGCTTTCAATTTATTCATTCGTTAGAGCATTTGTGTCAATCTTGCTCAAAGTAGTTGAGCTTAATTTATACTAATTTACTAAAAGAGATTATTTTATGCCAAAAGGTATATTGCGGTCTGTGGGTAAGAACGGTGCAAATGAAAAAAGAGATGTAAAACTTATTCAGGTCTATTTGAATCTAGGAACCTCTGATTAACCTAAAAATATTTAGATTATTATTTGAGAATACCGTTT
>CALMJT010000189.1 GCA_937864365.1 uncultured Alteromonadales bacterium
AAATTTGCGGGAGGGTTACGCAAAGATTTTGGGCTGTCTTCTTATTATATCTTGCGGCTAATACGTGCGAACCAGTGCGAATCTATAAAAATAATTGCTTCACGTTAGGGAGTTAAATTTGATAATGCGGAATGTATTTTTGACCAGCATTTTAACGTTGGCTTTTGTGTCAATGTCGGCTAAAGCTGAAAAAGATTGGTTATACAGCGTAAGACCGGGGGATAACCTTTGGAATTTGTGCGCTCAATACACCACCCGTGCAGATTGTTGGTTGAAATTGGGTAATTACAACTCCGTCATCTATCCCCGGCAGCTCCCTCCCGGTCTAATTATTCGCTTTCCAATCTCGTGGCTGAAGGATGTTCCCAAAACAACTACGTTAAGTTATTACTCTGGTGAGGTTTGGAGCTACACCGATGATCCTAATGATCTATCGATTATCGAATTGGGTGAAAAGTTGGCTTTGGGAACAACGGTTATTACTGGGGAAAATAGCTATGCAACCTTGCGTTTTGACGACGGTACTTTGCTGCAAATAGAGCCAAACAGTAAGCTTTTGATAGAGTCTCAATCGGGATATTCTCCAACTGACTCGTATCGATCAGAAATCTTTTTAAATTCGGGTGCTGTTAAAACTCGCGTTCCTGAAAGACAACCGAAAAGCCGCTTTCAAATTCGTACACCTTCGGCGATTGCCGCGGTAAGAGGTACGGAATATCGATTGGTATCAAGATCTGCCGATTCTGATCAAGAAGATAAAAATATTTCCATTACTGAAGTGACTGAAGGTGTTGTTGCGGTGAGTGCCAACACTTCTGAGGTTGATGTCAAAAAAGGTTTTTCCGTTAAAACCGAACAAGGTAAGGCTCCGTCTGCGCCCAAGCCCTTATTAGTTGCGCCGTCTTGGCATGAGTCGGTAAAAACCGTACAGACAGTGCCTGTGAGCTTGGCATGGGTTGATGTTGCCGATGCTACTGCCTACAAGTTAGATGTCTTAAAAGATAATGACCAAGGTGAGGTTATTGAGAGTATTGAGCTTACTGGTGTGCAGTACACTGATGCGGCTCTTGCATATTCCGAAGGCTGTTTTCGATTTCAGTTGAAGGCTATTGATCAAGAAGGAATTCAGGGACTGCCGCAAAATATTCGTGTGTGTTTAACAGCGAAGGTTGATGCACCGGTGGTTGCTCGCGCAAAATCAGTGGCAAAACCCGAAAACGATATTGTTCTTCAATGGCAGGGCTCCGAGCAAGCGCAGAGCTACATCGTTGAGGTTTCTCGCACGGCAGATTTTATCGAGGTTACCGAATCCTATGTGGTGACTGAGCCAAATTTGATGCTTACCTGGCACAGTGATTATGATCAGGGTTTTTATTATCGCATTAAAGCGGTTTCCGGTGATGGCATTAACAGCGAATTCTCGCAGACCGGCCAATTGGTCATTGACCGCCTACCAGGAAAAGCATTAACGGCGTGGTCTGTTTTTTGGGTTTTAATTCTTGCGCTTTAAACCTTCCAATATTCTGCTAGAACGCCTGCTCTTTGCAGGCGCTATGTCATTTTTTGCCATAGTGATCTCAATATGGCGATGGGGTTATTCCGTCGATCAAGCCATCTACGATGCGCTCATAACTACATTTCCTGTGCAGCCCGATCCAGAATTACTCATTGTCGCTATTGATGAACGGAGTTTGCTGGAGTTAGGTCGCTGGCCTTGGCCGAGGCGCGCCCACGCTCAACTGGTGGATCGCCTTCACGAGGCCGGTGCTAAGGCAATTGCCTTTGATGTTGTCTTTCCCGAGAGCGATCAATTTGACGTTGGTGGTGATGCTGCTTTTGCCGAATCTATAAAAAGAATGGGTAAGGTAGCGTTGTCTGTACATATGGAACAAACCTATTTGGGTGGTCAAGTATTGGAGATTCTTCCGACCCCCGAATTAGCTTCCGCAACCGAATATTTGGGGCATGTGCATGTTGAATACGATGTTGACGGCGTTTGTCGGGCTGTTTTTTTAAAAGAGGGCTTAGGCCAAGCCTATTGGCCGCATTTAATGCAAGTACTGTTAAATATGGTTGAAGAATCCGACGGTGGCTCATTGCCAGGATTGACCGGCGGTTCAGGGAGCTCTTCCTCTTTTATTATTGAAAGAGATTTTTATAATTTAATTCCGTTATCTGGGCCGCCACCGGCCATTGAAACGGTATCGTTTACGGATGTCATTCAAGGACGTGTGCCGGCTCGAAATTTAAAAGATAAGATTATTATTGTGGGTGCAACCGCAAGAGGGTTGGGCGATATCGTTGCTACGTCATACGGAACTATGGACGGTGTTGAGTTTAATGCTAACGTATTTAACAGTCTGCGATCACGTACCACAATTACTCCGGTGTCTGCGGGTATTCATTGGTTTTTGTCGGGTCTAAGTGTTTTTTTATTGATTGTCTTAGCGGCTAAGTCGACACCGCGACAGTATTTAATCTTAACGGTTTTTTATGTTGTTGGTTTCTTAGGGGTAATTTGTACGGCCATTTTTACGGTGCGAATTTGGTTTGCACCACTGAGTGTTATTATTCCTCTATTATTGTTTTATCCCTTGTGGAGTTGGCGACGATTAGAGCAGGCAATTGGTTTTTTACGACGTGAATTGATCCGAGTTCAAACTGAGAAAACACCTATCCATAAAACGCAACGACCTCTAACACAGCGTCTTCAATTTGTTGCGAGTATTGTTGGTATCCAGCAGTGGCACATCGAATCACCGGAGTCTGATTTCTCGACAACAACTAACGGAGAAGACATCGCTGGCGATGACACTTACGATGGCGATCGTCACGTTAAACCCATTATCGTTTCTGAAGGTAATACTTTTCATAAAGTAAGAGTTTCGTGGCAAGAACCATCAACTCTTGAGCGTCACAAGGCCGCTTTATGGCGAAGTGCCATTGATCATAATTCCAACTTTTTAGCATCTAAAAGTCCTAAGCCTGCCGAGTTAGTTACTGCAACAATTTCGAGTTTGAGAGAGGCTACCCATCAATCCGAGGTAAATAGGTTATTTACCAATCGGTGCTTAGATCTGTTACAAGATGCCATTGTGGTGGCGAATATTTATGGCGATTTAATTTTCCAAAATCATCTGGCGTCTTCGTTGTTTTCAAACATAGTGGGTGAGTCGTCAACGATCCTAGATTTACTTAAACCGCTAAAAATTGATCAGCCCTGGTTGGAGTTGATTCGCAAATCTGTTTTGAATGGAGAGGTCATTTCGGTAGAGGCCTCTTTTGTTGATACCGAACGCGAGTTTTTTTGCCAATTGTCTGCAATGTCTTGGCAAAGTGATCAGATCGATACGCTACTATTCACCTTCACAGACATTACCGCTATCAAAGAAAACGAGAAAGCTCGTAATGAGGCGTTACACTTTTTATCCCATGACTTGCGATCTCCAGTCGTTTCTATCTTGGCGCTTATACAGCAATATCGAAATTCGCTAGGCAGCCAAAACCCAAGTGGTGTTAAGTCAGTAGACAGTCTATTGGATGACATTCAAGCCTATGCCGAAAAAAATCTCGCTTTTGCTGAAAGCTTTTTGCAGCTAGCACGAGCCGAAATTAGCAGTGATGCCAATTTTAACTTGTGTGACCTCCATGCGGTAATTGATAACGCTACCTTAATGATTCGTCATTTTGCCCAAAGTAAACAGATCAAAATATCCGTGGAGCGAACCATGGATGATCTATGGGTGTGGGGTGATGGCGAGTTATTGGAAAGGCTTTTGATTAACCTGTTGAGTAATGCCATTAAATACAGCCCGGAGAATTCAAACGTTGTTTTAAGAGTGTCGATAGCCCGTGACCAAGTGTTTGTAAAAGTTATTGACGAAGGAATTGGTATAAAACAGGATGAGTTAGAAAATGTCTTCAAAAAATTTCGCCGGGCTTCTAATACAAACACAGTTATTGGCGCTGGCTTAGGTTTACATTTTGTTGATATTGTCGCAAAAAAACACGGTGGGCATGTTAGTGTCACTAGCGAAATAAATCGCGGTAGCACATTTACGGTAGCGCTGCCTCTCTATCAAGACGAATTAGAATAATTGCTTGTTTGGTTATTCACTTTAAGCGTATCTCTGTCTTACCAATCCCGAAAGTGCTTCAATTTTTAGCAAAGATAAAATCTGGTCTCCCGCAGTTTTTGGCTAACCTTCCGGAGTGCTTGATAGAATCGCTGACAATTAGATTCGTTCAGAAATTGAAAATGCGATTTCCGCTTAGATTACTGATTCAACCATCTGGCGCGGTTGGCAATCTGCTTTTATGTCTCTAGAATTTTTAGGCGAAGAGAAGTTCTTTCAAATCCCATTAAGGGAACCTCTGATTAACTCATCCATGATTTAATCAGAGGACAGAAATTGAAAATG
>CALMJT010000190.1 GCA_937864365.1 uncultured Alteromonadales bacterium
CCGCAACGGCAGCTGCTGAGCCACCCGATGAGCCGCCGGGTACACAGCGCTTATCCCAAGGGTTTTTCACCGGGCCGTAATAGCTGGTTTCGTTAGATGAGCCCATGGCGAACTCATCCATGTTCACCTTACCCAACATTACCGCGCCGGCGTTTTTGAAGTTCTCAACCACAGTGGCGTCGTAAGGAGGAATAAAGTTATCAAGCATTTTTGAACCACAGGTGGTCTTCACGCCGTTGGTGCAAAAAATATCTTTGTGCGCGATGGGAATGCCGCACAACGGATTGTTATCGCCTTCGGCCAAGCGTTGATCGGCAATTTTAGCCTGTGCCAGAGCAACGTTTTCGGTCACGGTGATATAGCTGTTGAGGTCGCCGTCGAGACGTTTAATTCGCTCTAAAAAATGTTGGGTTAACTCAACGCTGGAATATTTTTTCTCTCGTAAGCCTTTAGCAAGCTCGGAGATGGTAAGTCGATGCATTGGGGAATTGTCCTTGACAAATCTCATTACAATGAACATTTAAAATACTTTGTGGGTAAGGCCTAAATTGTAGGAATCACCTAAAAGTCTTCGTGGAAAAATGTTCTTGGTGTTGGTACTGCAAATTAAGTTGGTACTGTAAAAGGTACCGATATCGCCCAAACAAATGCCTAGTCGATGACTTTGGGCACTAGATAAAGACCGTCTTCGCAGGCTGGTGCAATGGCTTGGAATTCATCTCGATGATTCACTTCAGTTACTTCATCAGCGCGTAACCGTTGAACAGTGTCGAGAGGGTGCGCCATCGGTTTTACACCGGTGGTATCTGCCGCTTGCAACTCGTCAACTAGAGCTAATACGTCGCTGATGCGTGCTGCAACTTCTGTAATTTGAGACTCGTCAATTTTGATCATTGCTAGATCGGCGAGTTTTTGTATTTCCGAAGGATCCAAAATGGTTACCTGTCTATTGAGCAAAAAATATTCATGAATGTATAGGTTTTGCCGAAGCTCACCTAAACTTATAAAAACAAACCTTTGCCAATCTTTGTGGTCTATCGTGCCACTTAAATAAATTGGTGCTGTTAAATAAAAGCTTGTTATTTTTGGTTGGAGATATTACCTATCCCACCTCAGCTTTTACAGATTAAATTTGCGCGTTTTGGTATCAGGGTAAATTTAATTTTGGGAATTAGAACTAAAATGTAGCGAAATCGCCAGATATTCCCGCAAGTATAGCTAATGCCACCTTGCTCAATGCCCTTGCCATTGTTAGAGTGCACGCACTTAAAAGCACAGCCAAAATGGGCACTGTGGCCAAAGATTTTGCATAACGAGCGTATGAAAATTGGTCACTTTGGGTGTCCTTCATTGCATCTTTGTTAAAAATATAATTTCTAAGGTACAAACTCTCTATGTTAATGCCAAAGCGTCTGCGCGGTATGTTCTCTAATGATCTATCGATAGATTTAGGAACTGCTAATACCCTTATCTACGTACGTGATCGTGGCATTGTCTTAGACGAACCCTCAGTGGTTGCCATCCGAACTCACAATGGCCACAAAATTGTTGAAGCCGTTGGTGTTGAAGCTAAACGAATGTTGGGGCGTACGCCAGGTAACATTACGGCCATTCGGCCTTTAAAAGACGGTGTTATCGCGGATTTCCAAGTTACCGAAAAGATGTTGCAGCACTTTATTAAAAAAGTGCATGAAAATAGTTGGTTTCAGCCTAGTCCTCGCGTTTTAGTGTGCGTACCTTGTTTATCTACAGAGGTTGAAAAGCGCGCCATTCGTGAATCGGCATTGGGTGCTGGTGCTCGTGAAGTTCGCTTAATAGAAGAACCAATGGCAGCGGCAATTGGTGCGGGTTTACGAGTTGAAGAGGCCAGCGGATCAATGGTTGTTGATATTGGTGGTGGTACTACTGAAATCGCCATTATTTCTTTAAACGGCGTGGTTTACTCCGATTCTGTTCGCATTGGTGGCGACCGCTTTGACGAAGCCATTGTTAATTATGTGCGCCGTAACTATGGCAGCGTCATTGGTGATGCTACCGCTGAGCGCATCAAGCAAGAAGTGGGTTGTGCGTATGCCAGCAGCGAAGTGCGCGAAATTGATGTTCGTGGTCGTAATCTTGCCGAAGGTGTTCCTAGAAGCTTTACGCTCAATTCCGATGAAATTTTAGAAGCCTTACAAGAACCTCTGGCGGGTATTGTTCAAGCGGTTAAAAGTGCTCTTGAGCAGTCGCCACCGGAATTGGCTTCCGACATTGCCGAAAGCGGTATTGTGTTAACCGGTGGTGGTGCCTTGCTTCGCGATATTGACCGCTTGCTCAGTGAAGAAACTGGTTTACCGGTAATTGTTGCCGAAGATCCATTGACCTGTGTTGCCCGTGGTGGTGGCCGTGCCATGGAATTTATGGATACCCATCGCATCGATTTGTTGTCGAGCTAATCGACGTCAATTTGTACGCTCGATGCTCTCATATTGATTGCAAGCAAGGATGCTTGCAAGAGAGCTAAAATTTAGCCAACTCTTTTTTAGATAATGCTATTCTTTAACAACACAGAGTATTTCGTGTTTGTCTTTGGATGATCGTTACTCATCCGATTGTTAATGACTCCACATGTATTAATATCAGGAAATTGCCATTAAACCGCTATTTTCCAAAGGTGCATCGTCGTTATCCCGAATCACATTGTGGGTAATTTTGCTCACGATGACTATTATCCTTGTCGATGTTTTCACCCCATATCTCAAGCCTGTTAAAGCCAAGCTTTCCGCTGTAGCCGCTCCTTTTTATTGGGTCACCAGTATTCCCTCACGAATTAGCGAATGGGGTCAGGTTAATATTGTTACCCGTGATCAGTTGGTTGAAGAAAACCGCGCCCTCAAGGAACAGCTGTTGATTCATCAGCGTAAACTGCAAGGCATGGCTGCCGTTGTCACCGAAAACGTCCGTTTGCGTGAGCTGATGAATTCGGCAGAAATGGTTGCTGAACAGGTGTTAGTGGCCGAAATGATTGGCGTTTCTTCCGATCCTTTGGTGCACAAGGTGGTCATTAATAAAGGCTCCCGAGACAACGTTTATGTAGGTCAACCCTTGTTAGATGCTCATGGTTTAATGGGGCAGGTCGTTGAGGTTGGGCCAATATCGAGTCAGGTGTTGCTCATTACCGACAGCACTCACGCTCTGCCGGTTGAGGTGAACCGCAACGGTGTTCGCGCCATTGTAGAAGGAACCGGTGATTTGTATCGCCTTGAGCTACGCCATGTTTCAAATACCGTGGACATTAAAGAAGGCGATCTGTTGGTGAGTTCCGGCCTTGGCCAGCGATTCCCTCGTGGTTATCCGGTCGGAAGAGTTTTAGAAGTGATCCACGATCCAGGTCGACCTTTTGCGAGCATTAGAGTTGAGCCTATGGCTCAGTTAAATCGCAGTCGTCATGTTTTGCTGGTTTTTAGAGACACAACCACGCCGCAATCAACGACTACTGCCGAGTTAACGGACGAACCTTGATGCAAACTGTTGTTGCCAACAATCGTTGGTTTATCGTCTTAACGGTGGTTGTCGCATTAATGCTGAGTGTGATGCCGCTGCCGCAAGAAATTAGTTGGCTGCGCCCTCAGTTTGTCGCCATGGTATTTATTTACTGGTCTTTGGCGTTACCGCAAACCGTCGGTATTTTAAGTGCTTGGATGACCGGATTATCCCTCGATGTAGTGTCTTTTTCGGTATTCGGCCAGCACACACTGGCCATGGTTATCGTTGCTTATATTTGCCTTTTATCTTACCAGCGCATTCGCACCTACCAACCTTGGCAACAAGCGATCTGGATATTCGTTATGCTGGGTATTTATCAATTATTTGTGAACTGGGTGCACAGTCTTACCGGACATTCCGCTCGGCCGAGCGAATTCCTATTACCCGCCGTTGCCAGTGCTTTGTTGTGGCCAATTGTGCACGTCTTACTGGAGCGTTTTCGGGTCATTTACCGCGTTAGTTGACACTGCTACGGCTGTGGGAATTGGTCTATATAGGTTCGCTCAGGTTTCACAACGACGCTCAGGTTTTACAGTCACGTCAATTAGATTCACTATTCCGCTGGCCGGCCTTCTCAAGCTCAACAAATTAGCTCCTAAAGCCGTCAAGACGGCGCTAATGTTTTGTCTAAAAACTTCAGATGCTTTTTTGCCACACAGTTTACATTTGCGAAAAAGTCTTTAAATTGAAACGGATAGAACATTTATAGGATATAAACCTCCCATGAATCCAGCTCAACTGGTACTGGCCTCGCAATCCCCTCGCAGAAAACAATTACTTGAACAAATTGGCGTGCAATTTATTGTTGCGCCAGCCAATGTTCCTGAAGTTTACTCCGCAACTGAAACACCCTTAGAGTATGTGCAGCGTCTTGCATTAGAGAAAGCATCGTTTATTGCTCAGCAGTATGACGACTCAGTGGCAGTATTGGGTGCCGATACCATAGGCGTTTGCGATGGCAGGGTTTTGGAAAAACCAACCAGTCTTGCCGACGCAAAATCCATGCTTTTGGCGATGTCAGGACGAGATCATGAAGTGATTAGTGCCGTGGCCGTTGTATGGGGTGAAACCAAGCTGGTTAACACCAGTACCACCCTGGTGACCTTTCGCTCGATATCGGAGTCAGAGATTGAAGCCTACTGGCGAACCGGTGAACCACAGGATCGCTCCGGTAGCTATGCCATTCAAGGTTATGGTGGTGTATTTGTTGAGAAAATCGTTGGTAGTTACAGCAATGTGGTTGGCCTACCCATAGAGATTTTGGTGCCAATGTTTAAAGAAATTGGCGTTCCCATATGGCTTCGATAAGTATTTAAAGACGTTAACGAGTTGAGTGTTAAACATTTGCTCATCATAAGATACCTTAGGAACCTGTGATTAACTCAGCCGTGATTTAATCACTGGGGCGCATCCTTGTGTCATTGGAAACTCTAGGTTAATCGGCGTTTCCCTTAGTCATTAATAATAAAGAAAAAATATGAGCGAAGAGTTATTAATTAATTTTGCCCCAACTGAAACTCGCGTAGCCTTAGTTGAAAACGGTGTGCTGCAAGAAGTTTATATCGAACGTACACAGAGTAAGGGGTTTGTGGGCTACATCTTTAAAGGTAAGGTCGTTCGGGTTTTACCGGGTATGCAAGCCGCCTTTGTCAACATTGGGCTGGAGCGAGCAGGTTTTATTCACGCGGCCGATATCGCACCGCTGGATGAAAACGGCATGGAAGATCGGTCTGCACAGGTTCCTGATATCCGAGATATTGTTCATGAAGGCCAAACCCTAACGGTGCAGGTCACTAAAGATGCCATAGGAACCAAGGGCGCGAGATTAACCACTCATTTATCGGTTTCGGGACGCTACTTAGTGTATATGCCACAAACCGAGCACATTGGTATTTCAACACGCATCGAGGATGACGGAGAGCGGGATCGTTTACGAACTCTGGTTGAAAAAGCCATCGCTGACCTGCCAGAGCGGCCCGAAGGAGGGTTTATCGTTCGCACCGTCGCCGAAGGTGCGCAAGAAGATGATCTGGTCGCCGACATTCCCTTTTTGCAGAAGATGTGGGCCGACCTGTCTAACAAAGCTAAAAAGGCTAAGGTGCCATCGGTTATTTATCAAGATCTTCCCTTGTTTATGCGAACCCTACGAGATTTGGTAAAACCTCATATCGAAAAAGTTCGTGTCGATTCCCGCGAAGTGCACGGTAAAATGATTGAATTCGCCAGACAGTATGCGCCGGAAATTGCTGGCAAAATCGAGCATTATCCCGGTGAGCGTCCGTTATTTGACCTGTACGGTGTCGAAGACGAAATTCAGAAAGCTCTTAGCAAAAAGGTGCCCTTAAAGTCAGGCGGTTATTTAATTATCGAGCAAACCGAAGCCATGACGACCATCGATGTGAATACCGGTGGTTTTGTTGGCCATCGCAATCTCGAAGAAACCATCTACAAAACTAATCTTGAAGCGGCAAGCGCCATTGCTCGTCAGATTCGGCTTCGCAATATTGGTGGCATTATTGTTGTCGATTTTATCGATATGAAAGAGCAAGAAAACCAGCGGCAGGTTTTAAGAACACTTGAAAAAGCTATGGAAAAAGATCACGCCAAAACCACTATAACGGGTGTGTCCGAGTTGGGATTGGTTGAGATGACGCGCAAGCGCACGCGAGAATCTCTTGGACAAATCATGTGTGAACCCTGCCCCGTGTGCGACGGTCGCGGCACGCTTAAATCTGCACAAACTATTTGTTACGAAATTTTTCGTGAAATTCTACGTGAAGCTCGAACTTACGATACGCCTAAGATACTTGTCTTGGCATCACAACTGGTTGTTGATTGTTTACTCGATGAAGAGTCGGCAAATGTCGCCGATTTAGAGACTTTTATTGGTCGTGAAATTCAATTTCAGGTCGAGGCTATTTACAGCCAAGAACAATACGACATTATTCCTATTTAGTATTGATTGTCTTAAATAATCGGTAAAAACGTATAATTGATTTAAGTAATCGCTATAAACCGCGCAGATTTTTTACGGTAAATTAGCCTAAGGTGCAATTCTAGCCCTAGTCTGAGTTTGCAAGAACATATTGGATAATCGATCAAAAATCTATTTTTGTACAAATGATTAATTCAGGCACGGTACAGCGACCACTGATAGAGTGGTGAGGTACAAAAAACCGCTATCAAAACCAAATTCGGTGTAACAGTTAATAGCGATATTAACTTCAAATTTGGTTTAATTTGTACCGATGCAAGTAACTGAATTGTACAAAAATACGCAACTCGCAGACGTTTATCTGCAACGCATTGTGTTTTTAAGTACAAATCTAGGTCGAGCTGATAGAGCGGCTTGAATTAAATTACCGACGACAGAAAAACCATTAATGACAAAAGGTTTTCGTTTCACAAGCAATGTATGAAAAAAGTATTCATTAAATCAGCTAACGTATTTTGGCTGAGCATTGCATTACTCATCGTTGTATCTGCACTGCTTATTCAAGGTGGTCGTCTGGCAACGCCATTGATTGAGCGTAATAAAGATTATTTCGCGAATATTATTAGCCAACGTATCTCCAGCGATGTGCGCATTGATCAGCTCAGCGCACAATGGCTAAATCTTACTCCTGCCATCTCAATTCAAGGTTTGCAGATATTTCCAACCGAGCCATCAGACACGCAGTCCTTACCCAGTATTGCTGTAGAACAGGCGGTGATTGAAGTTGATTTGTTAGCGAGTTTGGTGCGTGGAAATTGGGTTTGGAAAAGTATCGCCTTTTCAGAGGCATCACTGCGCCTGCAACAAAGTGCCAGGGGCGCGTGGCAGTTAGCGGGTATTAAAACAACCTCATCGACCAATAATGCCATTGATGATCCAACAGATTTGTTTTTTATTGCCGACAGTTTATCCATCGAAAATGTTTCTTTATCGCTTGAAACCTATTCGGGACGAATAATTGATTTGTCGATTTCAGAAATCGAATTTCAAAACCAACGAGATTTTCATCGTTTATTAGCGAATATTCAATTTGACCAAAAACCACTTGCGCGCGCGGTATTAGAAGCTCATGGTGATCCACGTTCAATAGATCACAGAGACGTTACCGGTTTTGTTGAATTCTCACAGTTCCCCTTAGCCGAGCTTAAAAACTTTTTTCCTCAGGCTGATCTCGCCTTTAACGATGTAGACCCCGAAAACGATTCGCTAAACGCTCAATTGTGGTTAACCAGTAAACGGCGCTCTGAATATAAAATTGTGGGTGGGTTATCTGCAACCGTTGAAAACGCCACCATTAACGGCTCACAAATACCGAGTTTTTTCGAAACATCCGTTGGTGGAACGATTAATTTTAATCCCAACGAATTTTTAGTCAGTTTAGAGTTGCGCGATTCCATAATTCATTGGGCGCAACATCAAGCGCGTATCGATCATTTTTCGATTTTATTGGAAGACAATATTTGGAACTTCGCATTTCCACAGATCGACCTATCCAAGCTCAGTGATTTTTCTTTGGGATTTTTAGAAAACCAAAGCTTTCTTCAAGAACTTCTTACCGACCTACACCCCACCGGCAGTTTGTCGGCCGTGCATATTGAATTTCCGATATTTGATACCGAAGCGTTTCATATATCCGCCAATTTACATTCGGTTTCAGTTGGTGATTGGCGCGGTGCTCCGGAACTGAAAAATATTACCGGTTATGTGAGTGCTACCGCCAGATCTGGCGAGGTGGTTCTTAACAGCTACGATGGATTTTCGGCATGGTTTACGACTGCCTTTGAATCTCCAATGCAATTTGATACTGCGCGAGGGTCGATAAAATGGCAGTTATCACCGGAGAATAACCAAATACAAATCTATACAGGTTTAATTTATCTCGATGGAGAAATTGGTACGGCGGTGGGCAAGGTTGCCATTGATTTACCTTGGTATGAAGGCACGCGCTCGTCCAATATGGATATGTTTATCAGTTTGGTCGACAGTGATTTTAAATATCGGCAGATATTTATACCGCAGGTTATCAATCCAGATCTTAAGTCATGGTTAGAGACTTCCATTCATCAAGGCGAAATTACCGAGTCGGGGTTTATTTATCGTGGCAGTTTAGCGCGTGGCGGAGAGGTTAATACTCAACTTTGGCTAGGTATTGAGAGTGGCGAATTAAGCTTTCATCCACAGTGGCCGAATATTTCCAACATTGAAGGTCGGGTTGAATTAAACAACAAACAAGCGACGGTTAATGTTGACTCTGCACAGCTGTGGAATACGCATTTGCACGATGTGGTCGCCACTATTGAGCGCATTAATGAGCAAGATCTCATTAATATTGACGGACGGGTTCAAGGCCCTGGCGGCGACGGCATTCGATTATTAACGGAAACACCTATTAAAGAAAATCTGGGATCGGCGTTGGATGCTTGGCAGCTGAGCAGTGCATTCGAAGGTGAAATATCATTGCAGATTCCTATTTCCGATGGCGAATTAGAGGGATCTCAGTACGTTGATTTATTCTTATCGCCCGGAAATTTAATGCTGGGCGATATCGGTTTGGTTTTAGAAGATTTAACCGGGCCATTGGAATTTAGCAGCGAGTTGGGTTTGAGTTCGAGTGGTTTAGAGTTTTCGCTCTGGAATCAACCGGCATCGGCTTTTATCGTTAGTGAAGGCTATAGCGATTCTTTTCAAACTCAGGCATCGCTCGGAGCAAGCAATACCAGTGTGCATTTCAGCAGCTCTGTTGATGTTCGCGAAGTGCAACAATGGTTGCAAAGTCCAGAATTATTATTTGCGCAAGGTATGGCCTTGGTCGATGGCGAGTTGATTATCCCTTCAGCGTCTAAAACGTCTAAAGATAAGCCCGCTACAGTATTAAATATTGAATCGGATTTAGTCGGTGTTTCTGTAAATCTTCCCGAACCTTTCAACAAGCTAGAAGATGATTTTTGGCCATTTAATTTACAACTTAAAATTAATGATCATCAAAATATCTACAGCGGAAAAATAAGCTCAATCAGCAAAGAGCTTAACAACAAGAATGTTGAATTTTCGTTTCTGAGTACCGACGGTGTTATACAGAGTGCCGGTATTGGCCTGTTTGATAAGGCACCGATTGATTATTCAGGACTGCGCGTAACCGGACAGTTACCTAAATTCCAGTTGGATCAATGGCTAGAAACACTCAATAGTTATGAACAGTTTCAGTCACAGGTTCAAAAATCTTCGGGAAAAAGCTTGGACCTTAGCTTTGATTTAATTGCCAATCATGCAGATGTCAAAATTCGGGAAGTAAATAATTTGCATGCCATTGGCGGTCAGCTGGATGATGCTTTGCTTATTGCGTTTGAAAGCGATCCTTTAAAAGGACGAATTCGGATCTCTGAAGACGAAAGTGCCCCGCTATTTGTGGAGTTGGAACATTTAAAAATACAGTCTGATATTGCCGACGATGATTCGGTACAGACTGCGACCGATCCTTTGGCGGATGTGGATATTTCTGAAATACCTTATGCGCAAGTTGATATTCAAGCCTTTTATTTTAACGACAAACCCTATGGCCAATGGAAATTCGATTTAAACCCAACCGATAACGAGCTGCGTGTCGACAATATTTTGGGCGAAATTAATGGTCTTGAAATATTGGGTATCAATGGTGAGGGTGGTGCCCAATTAATTTGGACTGATTTTGGTGATATGAGATCGAGCTTCACCGGGCTTGTATCTGCCGCACGTATTCAAGACACTTTACAAAATTGGCAACAGCCGCAATTTCTTGAATCATCCGGAGCTAAATTTGGATTAGATTTAGCGTGGTATGGCTCGCCTGCTGCTATTGAGCTGGATAATTTGTCCGGTGCGGTTGATCTTGATATCGAGCATGGTCGTTTTGTTCGTGTAACAGAAGGCGGTAGCGATGCGTTTTTACGGTTAATTGCGTTATTTAATTTTGATTCTTGGGCGCGGCGTTTGAAATTGGGCGTTTCGGATTTGGTCGATAGCGGTATGGCGTTTGATAGTATTGATGGCCGCTTGCAATTTAATAACGGAGAAATGTTTGTGCCTTTACCTGTTAAGGTAAAAGCGCCTTCAAGCACATTAAGTTACGCAGGAAGCTTTGATCTGGTAAATCAGCAAATGGACACTACCTTGGTTGCGACCTTGCCGGTTGGTGGTAATTTAACGTTGTTAGCAGCACTTGCCGGTGGTCTACCCGCTGCGGCCGGTGTATATGTGGCAAGTAAGTTATTCAAAAAACAAGTCGATAAGGTCGCGAGTGTTAGCTATAAAATTACCGGCTCTTGGGATAATCCGAAAACAGAATTCGTGCGATTATTTGATGATAACGCTGCGAAAAAAGCCGGAAAAAAAGCCAATGAAGACGCTCAAAATAAATCTTCTAAAGCATTACCGCCAAAAGAAACTTAAGACCCTAAGCTGTCGTTTCCATCGGCCAATTGACGTGACGCACCGATGTTTAATGTAGGAAACTCTGATTAGTCTAGAGTTTCCAGCGACATAAGTTCAGGTACAGTAGTTTTTAAGAAATGATGATTTGTTTGATGTGCTTGTACAGCTTACGTGTACTTTCAACGGATTTTTCTGTTTTATCACCGCTTGGAATATTTCTGAGCAGTTGGCGTAATTGCTGGCGGTCTGCTTGTGGGTATTGATCAATAAAATCTTGTAAGGCTGAGTTATCGTCGATCAGTCTGTCGCGCCAATTCTCACAAACATGATGAAGTTGCACTTGGTTTTCTTGTTCCTTGTACATCTCATCGTAATTTAATTGAATACTCTCAAAATCACTGTTGCGCAGTAATTTACCAATGTATTGAATCTGCCGACGGCGACCGTTACCAGGTCTCATGATGCGAGCTTGTTTTACGGCATCAAGAATATCGCTGTCTAAGTTTAGCGTCGCAATCTGTTGGTCGTTAAGGGCTGTAAGCTTCTCGCCAAACTCTTGAAGAGCGTTGGATTCTTTTTTTCGTTGGGTTTTACTGGGGCCCAAGTCTTCATCAAAATATTCGTCAGTCATTGTTCTATCTTTAAAATCTTAATTTATACCGCTACAAGTGGTGTGAGTTTACCCTTGTCGTAAGCATTTCGCCTTGTTTCTTTAGTTATATTTCTTTCGTTATGTGTAGAAGTAGGTTGCAAGCCCTAAGAATGCAAAAAAGCCGACAACATCGGTGACGGTTGTTAATGCCACACCTCCAGCTAAAGCCGGGTCTATTTTCGGGGTTTTTAAAATGACGGGTAATAATGCGCCCGCCAGTGCGGCAAAGATTAAGTTCACAATCATCGCGAAGGCAATAATAAAGGCGATGATTTTATCGTCAAACCAAAACATCACGATAATCGCCATAATCGCAGCCCAGACAATGCCGTTAATTAGGCCGACTTGGAACTCTCTGCTGAGTAGCCAAGAGAGGTTTCCTCGACCAATATGACCAAGCGCTATGCCTCGAATAATCACGGTTAAGGTCTGACTGCCGGCAACACCACCCATACTTGCGACAATGGGCATTAACACTGCTAAAGCTACAACCTTGTCGATGGTATCTTGGAATAGGCTAATCACCATGGATGCGATGATGGCGGTTAACAGGTTGATGCCTAACCAGATAGCGCGTCGAGGCGAGGTTTTACGTACCGACGCAAAGGTGTCCGAGTCATCTTCAAGACCTGCCATACTCATTAAGGAGTGATCGGCGCCTTCTCGAATTACGTCAACAACGTCGTCAATGGTGATACGTCCAATCAGTTTTCCTTCATCGTCGATAACCGGTGCCATTACCCAGTCTTCGCGTTCAAACAGACTGGCTACTTCGGTGTCTTTCATTTCGCAATGAATTGCCGTCACGTCTGTATCCATGATCTCGCGCACGGTTAAACTCGGATCGCAGGTCAATAATTTGGTAATGGGTAACAAACCCAAGAAAATGTCCGATCGGTTGACGACAATAAGATAATAGGTCGAGTTGGGTAATTCTTCGTGTCGTCTTAAGTATCTAAGAACTACGTCGAGAGTGATATCCGGCCGCACGGTGATGGTGTCGGTGTTCATTAAACCACCGGCGGTGTCTTCATCGTAGGACAGTATCGACTCTACAAGAGACCGGTTTTGGCTCGACATGGTCGCCAAAACTTCTTGAATCACTTGGTCTGGGAGCTGTTGAAGAATATCCGCAACGTTATCGGCTTCCAGTTCTTCGGCCATTGCTGCAAGATCGGCAGTATCCATCTCGTTCAAAAGCTGGCCGCGAACATTGTCAGGCAGTTCTTGAATTACCTCACCTTCAAGCTCTTTATCTACCCACTCCCAAATTAACATCCGGCGATTGGGTGGTGAAGATGCTAATAAGTGCGCAATTGCGGCCGGTTGAAGGCCATTCAACATCCGACGTGTTGAATTAAACGCGCCGCTATCGAGCGCCGATAATATCTCGGTTAATTTTGAATGGGATTCTAGAGTCAGTAGCTGCGTTTTCGATTTACTAGAGGCCATAAATTCCCACTTCAGTTAATGATGGCTTATTCGTGCGGTGCTTTATCAACCAAAAAAGTTAACAATTCGGTTGAAACACGATTTTGTAGGCGGGTGAATCAATATTGTTAGTTTAGAGACTAGGCAATGTTCATGACAAGTCGGTGTGATAAAGATTTCTTTTTTAAAGACTTTTTGGGGCAGGCGATTTCGGATGATTAATCTTGTTATTAATTAGCTTTCAAATAAAACGAAGGTTTTATTAATTATTTGTGCGAAATATTAGCGGAAATATAAGTCTGAAAATAAATGGCAGTGAAAAGGGTTCAATTGTCTTCTTCAAATTTATCGGCAAATAAAGCTTCAATCGCAGTAAGCGCAGCTTGTTCATCGCTGCCATCTGCACAGATGGTTACTAAAGTGCCCGCAGATGCCGCCAATAACAGAATCGACATAACGCTTTTGCAATCTGCTTTTTTTCCATTGGCTTCAATAGAAAGTGTCGCGCTAAATTGCATTGCCAATTTGGCGAGCTTAGTAGCGGCACGAGCATGCAAGCCTTTGGTGTTGGAGACCAGGATATTCTTTTCGATCATTGTGTAGGCGCTTGGAATAGTAATAAAAAGTGATTGAGTGACTTTTAATGAGTTAACTTAATCGCGATTTATGAAATTATTGTTGAGTTCTTTTGTTGTTATTATTGTATTTCGATGGCTAATAATAGAACGTTTATCGTTATTATTGTCGCTATTTTAGAAAATTATCGAAATTTTAAAAAAAGAATGCTCTCTGTAGTTTACCGCTATGACGGTTTACTACTATAACCGTACACGGCTATGACGTTTTTGAGCGATTCGGCACCGCCAGATCGCGATGGCGGACGAGTATATTTTCGAAATCTTCTTTTAATTGGTCGGCGAGCGCATTACAGACATATACAGAGCGATGTTGCCCACCGGTGCAACCGATAGCAATGGTTATGTAGCTGCGATTGCTTTTTTCGTATTCAGGTAACCATTGTTTTAAAAAGTTTTGTGTCGAATCGATCATAGCGTGAACCATCGATTGACTCTTTAAAAACTGTACAACTTCTGGATCATTACCCGTACAGCCGCGCAACTTGGGAATCCAAAATGGATTGGGCAAGCAGCGCACATCGAAGACTAGATCGGCATCAGCTGGCAACCCGCGTTTAAATCCGAAGGACTGAAACTGCACCGCCATGTGCGGTGCTCCTGAACCTGTCACCCATTTATGAACCAGATTTCGAAGGTCATGCACACTTAAATTACTGGTGTCTATAACTCGGCTTGCACGGGTTTGAATGGGTCTTAAAAGCTCAGACTCCGCCAAAATAGCGTCTTTCAGATCCACATTATCGGATGTTAGCGGATGTTTGCGGCGAGTCTCACTAAAACGCTGAATGAGAACATCGTCTCGGGCATCCAAAAAAATGATTTGTGTCTTGCGGCATAAACTTTCTAGCTGTGGAAACAAACTATCGAAAGCTTCTAACTCTTGTAGGTTACTGCGCGCATCAATGCTTACGGCGAATTGTTTGGACTGATCCGTTTGTGATGTGACCAGATATTTGAGCAGGGTAATTGGAAAGTTGTCGATACAAATCATTCCGGCGTCTTCCAGCGCACGTAAAGCACTGCTGATGCCTGAGCCTGATCTGCCGCTAACAATGACCAACTCCATTTTATGCTCCGCGAAACGAAAGATTACTGCTGGGTAATAACTTGGTACAACTCTTCATCACTTTTGCAGTTGCGCAATTTTTTTACCAGCTCGGTTTGGGACAAAACCTCAGCGATTTTCGCCAGAGTTTTAAGGTGGGAGTCATCCGCTTCCTCGGGGACTAGCAGCGTAAAGATCAGATCTACGGGCGCGTCATCGATGGCGTCAAAGTCCAATGGCGTATTAAGTTTAAATAACGCTCCCATGACGCCGGTACAGTTTTCCAGTCGGCAATGCGGAATTGCAATTCCTTGCCCGATTCCGGTCGAGCCGAGCCTTTCGCGGGCCATCAGGCGGCGAAAGAGCTCATCAGCGTCAAGAACTGGGAATCCTTTAGTAATGAATTGCGCGACATTTTCTAATGTTCGCTTTTTACTTGATCCCTCCAAGCCACATTTAACGCGGCTGGGAGTAAGAATGCTGGAGAGGTCCATAATCAACGGTGGCTGGTTGCTTTCTCTTTATGTTTGAGCAATTGCCGATCTAATTTTACGGCCATTTCATCGATGGCAATATACAGATCGTCAGATTCACTCTCGGCAAATATATCTTTGCCACTTATGTGTACGGAAGCTTCTGCTTTTTGTCTTTGTTTTTCAACCCTTAATACAACATTGATTGTAGTGATTTGCGGGTTGTGCTTGCCGAGTTTTTCAAATTTAGTTTCAACATAATTTCGAATAGAGTCGGTGACTTCGACGTGGTGCCCACTGATGCTAAGAGTCATTGTTATTCCTCATGTCAGAGTTAAGTCATTGATTACACAGGTTTTAAACCCGTGTAATCGGGTATGAATTAGGGTCGAGATCACCGAGTCATGGCTGGTCAGACCAGTCTTTTACGTTCGTTCGAGGCTGGAATACCCAAGGATTCGCGATATTTCGCAATGGTTCTCCGGGCGACTTGAATGCCTTGATCTGCCAGTAACGCGGTAATTTTGCTGTCACTTAAGGGTTTGCGAGCGTCTTCTGCGGCAACCAGCTTTTTGATAATGGCACGTATTGCGGTTGAAGAGCATTCGCCGCCATTGTCTGTGCTGACGTGGCTTGAGAAAAAGTATTTTAACTCAAAGATGCCTTGAGGCGTGTGCATGTATTTTTGCGTTGTTACCCGTGAAATTGTCGACTCATGCATGCCTACGTCTTCGGCAATGTCGTGAAGTACTAGAGGTTTCATGGATTCTGGGCCGAAATCTAAAAAGCCCTGTTGTTTTTCAACAATGCAGCTTGCAACCTTCAGTAGAGTCTCGTTGCGGCTTTGTAAACTTTTCAAGAACCAGCGCGCTTCTTGTAAATTATCTCGCAAGAAGGTGTTGTCTTCACTGCTATCGGCACGCTTTACAAGACTGGCGTAATTGTTGTTGATGCGAATTTTAGGGGCTATTTCTGGGTTCAGTTCTACGATCCAGCGACCTTCTTGCTTGCTCACAAAAACATCGGGAACGATATAACTGGTATCGCTGCTGCCGATAGTAGCGCCGGGATGAGGTGTTAATTCCTGAATTAAATCGATCGCAACTTTGAGTTCGGGCTCTTTAACGCGACATTTACGCATTAACTGTTTGTAGTCACGACTGCCAAGTAACGCTAGATGCTCTGCAACTACCGCCTTGGCGGTTTCCAGTCCGGGTGTTTCTTTGGCGTATTGATTGAGTTGTACCATCAAACATTCAGACAAATCGACGCTGCAAGAGCCGATAGGATCAAACAGTTGAAGTCGGTGTTGAACCGCAATCACTTCGTCTAGGCTTAGGTCTTCGTCTGTATCTGCGTCTTCGTTTAGAAGTTCAGAAGCTTCAAGCTCACCGCTTTCTTGTTCGGCATCTTCGTCATTCTCACGCCAGTCACCGCGTAGGCCGTGAAAAATCTCCTCGATACTGCTTGAGAGCAAACCGCTGGGTTCTACCGAGTCTATGATCGCTAAAGCAATGGTTCGATCGGTTTCTGACATTGGAGTCAAATTCAATTGCCACAGTAAGTATTCTTGAAGGGTCTCGGTGTTGTCGATTTGGCTGTCGAAAAAGCTGTCGTCTCGTTCTACAGCTGATGACGAGGAAGAGTTGCTACTGCCTTGGTAAATGTCGTCCCACTGGGTATCAACGGGTAAATCTTCGGGAATGTTTTCCTGCCACTCACCTTCTTGGGCGTCGCCAGAATCGGATTCGGATTCGGATGCGGTTGCGGTAACTTTTTCTTCGCTGAAGTTGTCGGAAATTTCGTTGGGTTGTTCGCTGTTGTCGCCAGACTCACCGCTATCAAGGTGAGAGTCATCGGATTCGCTAACTTCGAGCATGGGGTTAGACTCAAGAGCTTCTTGAATCTCTTGTTGAAGATCGAGTGTTGAGAGTTGTAGCAGACGAATGGCTTGCTGCAACTGAGGGGTCATCGTTAATTGTTGACCCATTTTTAGCTGTAATGATTGTTTCATAACTTGACACTACTTCCAAAAACGGTGTCAGAATCGGAGCTGATTCTGATCAAGCTTAGTGTCAGTGTAGACTTGAAAGGGGCGTTTTTGCAACAGCTATTAAGCAAAAAATATGCCCAACCTTGAATTTTCTTTAAATAATGTTTTGAGGGGAAAAATAAAAGAACAGCGAGTGCTTTAGCGGAGGGGATTACTTGTTGATCACTTAACAGTAAGACCAATGTTCGCCTATTTCAACAGCAAGGTAAAGCGGTTTTTTAATGTCGCCTAAAATGTCTTTTGGGTGGTCTTGTAGGCTAAAAAAGAGTCTTTCTGTGGGTTCTTTGATAGGTGTCGAGGCTTTTGTTGTTTTATTGAGGGTCGGTTGAGGTGGCCGCTCAATTTAGAGCTTAAAGCCTTCACCCAAATAAGTGTCTCTGACTTTTTGATTGGATAAAACCGTCTCAGCGTCGCCTTCGGCGATGATAAACCCGCCGCCCACAATATAGGCTTTCTCGCAGATATCTAAAGTCTCGCGAACGTTGTGGTCGGTAATGAGTACGCCAATTCCTCGTGATTGAAGGTGTTCAATAATTTGCTTGATATCACCAACGGATTTTGGGTCCACGCCGGCAAAGGGTTCGTCAAGGAGGATAAAGCGTGGTTCTGTCGCTAGCGCGCGAGCAATTTCGACGCGACGACGCTCACCACCGGATAGGGCGATGCCTTGGCTGTCTTGTACGTGGGTGATGTGAAATTCTTCTAAAAGTTGTCGCGCTCGGTCTTTGCGATCTGTTGCAGATAAATCGGATCGAGTCTCTAAGATTGCTAAAATATTGTCTTTGACCGATAGCTTTCTAAATACCGATGCTTCTTGTGGGAGATAGCCAAGTCCGCGTCTAGCGCGGCCATGCATGGGAAGATTGGTAATGTCTTCGTCGTCGATCCAAACGCTGCCGTGATCGGCTTTAACAATTCCTGCAATCATGTAAAAGCACGTGGTCTTTCCCGCACCATTTGGGCCGAGTAAGCCAACAACTTCTCCCGTTGACACAGAAAATGAAACGTCGGATACGATTTGTCTCGATCCGTAGCTTTTGGCCAAATTTTTAGCGCTCAGTCGACTCATAACTCTTAGTGCTGGTAGTGATTAATTGAAAGATTCAACAAGGTTTATTGGTTGGTGTTTGTGGTGTCTTTATTTTGAGGTTGAATAATCAACTTCACTCGATTCTCTCCCGATGCTACGGCATAGGAGTCTTTAAGGTCGTAATCGATGGTATCGCTGTTGATTTTCGAGCCGTCGCCCTGATCAATTTGCGCATTTACGGACAGTTTGATTTTCTCATTGATGACAGAGTAGTGAATGCGTTTAGCTTCGGCTTTAACCGTGGGTTTGTCGATTTTGGGTTTTTGTTCAAGCGTTGCTGGATTTCCTGTCGCTGTAATACTTTCTACGCCTTCGGGTTTATGATGAATGGTGATGGTATCTGCGACGATTACCAAGGTGCCTTGTTTGAGTTTGGCGTTGCCAGAGAAAATGGTTACTCCGGTTTTGTCATTTCGCTCGGCTCTGTCGGCGTCAATATTTATGGGTTGATCGCTGTCGCTTGGCAATGCCACGGCGGTATTGATTGATAACAATAATCCAATAACAACCACGACCATTTTTACTGCCGAGGCGAATGGTTGTGGCTGGGCGCTTTCGTTTTTACGGTGCAGGTTGAGTTTCATAAATGCCTGTAACTTGAGAAAGTAGTTCGGTTATGTTGGTAATCATGTTCAGACGCATACCAACAGAGTCGGCAATGCCTTCAGGGCTGGTAATGGACACAGGACTTTCTGATTCAGCGATTTGTTCGACAGGTTTTACGTCCAATTTATCGGTTGTGAGTCGATATTCTCCACCGGTCTCTAAGTCTTTTCTGACCACCACATTTCCCCAAAGTGTAATCAATGAGCCATTATTTTCTGCTCGCCCATGATCGGCGGTGATTTTCCAGGGAGTTTGATTGGGTTGTTCGGAAAACAGCGTCAGGAAAGGATTGCTTAAGTCGGTGTAGCCTCGTTTGGCTTCGAGCGGGCGGTTTTGTGCGTTATATCTTAGGTATTGCTCGGCTTTATCGACAACTAATAGATACTGTAGCCGACCAGTTGCGGCGAATTGACGAGTTTTGGAGTTTTGTATATTTGCCGCTGGCGCCTGCGATTGCGTTTCAGTGGCGGGTTTAGTCTGAGTAATTTCAGGGTTTTCCCACAGTAGTATGACAAGCACAAACAGGCCTGCAATGATGGAAGTTGTTAAGATTTTTTTTAACACGGCTACTGTGGATAACTTTAAGCGAGTGGGCGTTATTGCATGTTGCTAATGACTGGAAACTGTTGGTTTACAAACTCTACCTTACTGGAGATAAGGACTTAATGCAGTATCAAAAGTGCCTTGCACCTGCATAATAAGATCGCAAGTTTCTCTAACCGCGCCTTCGCCACCATTACGAGTTGTTTGCCAGTGCGCATGTTCAACCATGACGGGTAAAGCATTTGCCACGGTTACCGCAAAACCTACCTTAGTCATAACGGTTAAGTCTGGGTAATCATCGCCAATAAATGCAATTTGGTTGAGTGCAAAATTATGTTCAGCCAGTATTTCTTTTAGTGCGGTGTACTTGTCTTCTCTGCCTTGAACTAAAATTTCGATGCCGAGATCTCTGGCTCGTTTTTCAACCAAAGCACTTTTACGTCCCGTTATAATGCCAACCTTAACACCCGATTTTTGCAAGATTTTTATACCGTGACCATCTAGCGTGTTAAATGCTTTGTATTCGTTACCATCGTTACCGAAATACAGTTTGCCATCGGTTAAAACGCCGTCTACGTCTAGAAGCAATAGTTTTATTTGTTGGATATTTTCTTTTAATTTTGTCGACAATTCTTTCAGGCAGGTAGAGGTCATAATTACTTTAGCTATTGAGTTAACGGTGGCGCGATTAGGCGGTTCAATTTTGGTTCTTCAAATCACGCCCGCGCGTAATATGTCGTGCAAGTGCAGAATTCCAACCAGTTTTTGATGTTCGTCGGAGACAATCACCGCGGTAATTTTTCGGGTTTCCATAAGGTGTAACGCTTCGGCAGCCAACATATTTGGCGAAACCGTTTGCGGTTTAGGCGTCATGACTTGGCTCATCACCGCCGTTGACAAGTTGGTGCCGAGATCAACATGTCTGCGTAAATCGCCGTCTGTAAATACGCCGCAAAGAGCACCTTCGGTATCGGCAACGGTGGTAATGCCGAGACCTTTTTCAGTCATAACAACAAGGGCTTGTGTTACTGGTGTGGTTGTTAATACCACGGGAATTTCGTCGCCTTTGTGCATGATGTTTTCAACTTTGAGCAAAAGCTTGCGACCGAGTGCGCCACCGGGATGAGAAAAGGCAAAGTCTTCGGCGCTGAATCCTCTCGCCTCTAGTAACGCAACCGCCAGTGCATCGCCCATCACTAGGGTTACCGTGGTGCTGGAGGTTGGCGCTAAATCTAGAGGGCAGGCTTCTGTCTCAACGGAAATATCTAAATGAGCATCAGCGGCGGTTGCCAGAGGCGACTCTGGATTTCCCGTCATGCTGATTAGGGGTATATCCATGCGTTTAAATAACGGCAGGAGTGTTAATACCTCAGCGGATTTGCCGGAGTTGGATATAGCAATGACAACGTCTGTTGGTGTGATCATTCCCAAATCACCGTGGCTTGCTTCACCGGGGTGAACAAAGAATGCTGGCGTGCCTGTACTGGCGAGAGTTGCTGCAATTTTGCGACCTATGTGGCCTGATTTTCCCATGCCTGTCACAATAACTCGACCTTGTACAGATAGGATTAATTCACACGCTTTTTCGAAGCTATCATCAATGCGGGCTTCGAGTTTTGCGACAGCTTCGCATTCCATTCTGACGGTTCTTTTTCCGGCATCAACAAGTGAAGTGGGTGACATGGAAAATAATTCTCTCTTTTTTAAAACTTAAAAACTCAACAATCACTAACAACGAAAAATGGATTTCACTGCGTTGTGATCTAGAACTCTTTAATTAAGCCAGGATGGTTTAATTGAGAGTCTCTGTAATGTTATACGGTAAATAAGGAAACGCAGTAGGTGACATAAGCGGCTAATAGCAATGCGCCAATGATTCGACCGAGTTTTCCAGAGCCGTGTTTTTTGGACGCAATGGTATAGTCAATGATCAGCACTACCGCTAAAAATACCGTGATGGCTGCCATGGCTAAATAATCGCGATTGAATACCTCGGTATCCATACTTAACGGACCCAAAATTCCGGGTACAGACATAACCGCGAGAATGTTAAATATATTTGAGCCAACCACGTTGCCAAGCGCAATGTCGTGGTGACCTCTGATGGCGCTCATTACCGATGCAGCCAATTCTGGCAAGCTGGTGCCAATAGCGACGATGGTTAAACCAATAATTAGCGGGCTAACACCAAAATGTGTGGCTGCGGTGGTGGCTCCCCAAACTAAAACCTCTGAACTGCCAATCAATAATGCTAGGCCAATGACAAACCACATAATTGCTTTGCTGTTCGGCATAGATTCAATTTCAGTTTCTTCTTCCTCGGGAGAATGATGATTTTTTTTGCTAATGATCATCCAGCTGATCAGAGGCACGACCGTTGCGGCCAATATGATGCCTTCATAGACTTCGAGTTTTGCGTCGAACAGGAACAGACCCGCAAGCGCAGTCACCACCAGAAGAATGGGCAGTTCTTGCGTTAAAATATGTCTGAAAATAGGTATGGGTGAAATCAAAGCGGTTGCCGCGAGTACCATTCCGATGTTGGCTAGGTTAGAACCCAGCGCGTTGCCAATGGCAAGTTGCCCTTCATCTTTTAACGACGCGCTAACAGAAACAACAATTTCTGGTGCTGATGTACCCAAGGAGACAATAGTTAAACCAATGACTAATTTGGATAAACCTAGATTTTCGGCGAAAGCCGCGCTTCCTTCTACAAATCGATCCGCGCTCCATACAAGCCCCACAAAGCCGAGTAAAATGGCTCCCCAGGCAATCCAAATATCAGGCATTTTTTAATCCTTGTTCATGAAAACGCAATTTAGCGCAACCTTTTCGTAGAGTTTGTGGTCAGATTAGGCGAAATGGTCGGCAATGGTATAGTCTCATTCAGTCTTTGTCACTTTGAGCACCGATTTATACGATTGTTCGCACGGTGCTAAGTCGTTATCATCACGGCGTATTGAACTTGGGCTCATAGCAAATGACTTGCTCGGCGTATCAAGGTTCGCATGGGAGTATTTTTAACAATGAATAAATTAAATTTTAAACCTCTTTTTTTAGCTTCTGCCTTGGTTTTAAGCGCGGGCTCATGTTCTGTCTTTGCGCAAGAGAACGCTGCGGATGCATCTGTGAAAATCGATAGCGCGGAAGCTGTAGACAAAGCTTCCACGGTGAATCTTTCAATTGCACATGATGCCGATGAAGTAAGTGCGCACGACGTGGTTAAGTCGGTGACTGAATCGGTATTAGCAATGATTCATAAATCTCAAAATGATCCACAATACGATCAGGCAACCCTGTCCAGTCAGCTTGATGCTTTGTTAACCGAGGTGGTGGATTTTAATTTTATCGCTCTGAACGTCATGGGTGTTGATAACGCTCGATCTATTTCGCGTGAAGAGTTCGACCGTTTTGCATCTGTATTTAAGCAAAATTTGATCAGTACCTATGCGAAAGGTATGACCAGCTTTTCAGACTTCAATGTTGAGGTGATCCCGCCAGAGAACAGTATTGAAGGTCAGCGCAATGTCACGGTTCGCCAAAAAGTGGAGGCTCCTACCGGTACGAGTCTGGTTACTTACACCATGGCTGTGAATAAATCCGGCCAGTGGGTATTGCGGAACATGAACATCAATGGCATCAATCTTGGTGTTACTTTTAGGGATCAATTTAGAGTCGCCCTAAAACAAAATGATGGCGATGTAAAAAAAGTCATCGATAACTGGGACGTCTAGTCATCGCTGATTTTCTGTTCTGTGCAAAGTGGGAATTAGCCACTTTGCACAGAGTTATTAAGGTTTCTCTCCTGCAAATTTCTCTTCGTATTATTGTCGTTTGATTTCACGTTCTATTCATGTTGTCTCTCTTTTAACTCTAATTGTCTGGCGTGTTTACGTTTGTGCCGAGAAATCTCTGTAACATACTGTGGTTGAGAGTATGCTGGAGATTGGAGTTTTATCTTAGAAATTAAATCGAATTTGGGTGAATTTAGAGTCTGTCTTCTTTAGAATAGCGGGCCTTTTTCGCCAAGAAGCGGTTAGATTGTGAGCTGGCGTGGCTAGCTCACTCCAATTAACAAATTTGTAGCAAAAGTGAACACAATGATTCAAGCCGAAGAAATTAAGCAGAAGTTAGAGCAGGGCATTGATCAAGCAGAAGCCGTAGTTGAAGTATCTGGTTCTAATGTTAATGCCGTTATCGTCAGTCCAGCCTTTGCGGGCTTAAACCCAGTGAAAAAGCAGCAATTGGTTTACGGTGTGTTAGACGAGTATTTCAAATCCGGCAGCATTCATGCCCTCAATATGAAGACCTTCACGCCTGATCAATGGCAAGCACAAAACTCGTAGTTTTCGATCCTCTATTTACGTTGGCAACTCTCTATGGATAAGTTAATCATCAAAGGCGGCAGCTCGCTCAATGGTGAAATTCGAATTTCTGGTTCGAAAAACTCAGCACTACCGATTCTGGCAGCTACTTTGTTGGCCGATGAACCGATGCATGTGGGCAATTTACCGCACCTACACGACGTAACGACAATGCTTGCTTTGCTGCGTTGCATGGGTGTTGGGGTAACCATTGATGAGAAACTGACGGTAGAGGTTGATAACAGCACCATCACCGACTTTACCGCACCTTATGAATTGGTTCGTACCATGCGAGCGTCGATTTTGGTGTTAGGGCCAATGTTGAGCCGCTTTGGTCAGGCCAATGTTTCCTTCCCTGGTGGTTGTGCGATCGGAAGCCGTCCGGTTGACATCCATTTGCGTGGCCTTGAAGCCATGGGTGCAACCATTGAGGTTGACCAAGGTTACATTCGCGCTCGTTGCAATGGCCGGTTAAAAGGTATTCACTTTTTCATGGACATAGTAACTGTTGGTGGAACCGAAAATCTTATGATGGCGGCTACCTTGGCCGAAGGCACCACCATTCTTGAAAACGCCGCCCGCGAGCCCGAAGTTGTTGATTTGGCCAAGTGTTTGGTCGCAATGGGCGCGCAAATTGAAGGTATCGGTACGGATACTTTAGTTATTACCGGCGTTGACAGTCTCAAAGGTTGTCATTTTGATGTTATGCCCGACCGCATAGAGACTGGCACCTATTTAGTGGCGGCAGCGGCTAGTCGCGGCCGTGTAAAACTTAAAGATACCAATGAAAAAATTCTTGAGTCCGTTTTGCTAAAGCTTGAAGAGGCTGGCGCCAGTATCAGTTGTGGCGATAACTGGATTGAATTGGACATGAAAGGTAATCGTCCAAAAGCGGTAAGCTTAAGAACGGCCCCATATCCAGCATTTCCAACCGATATGCAGGCACAATTTTTAGCAATGAATACCATCGCTGAAGGTGTTGGCTCGGTTACAGAAACGATCTTTGAAAACCGACTGATTCAGATCCACGAATTGAATCGAATGGGCGCGAATATTCGTTTAGAGGGAAATACCGCCATTGTTACCGGTGTAGAATCCTTAAAAGCTGCTCCGGTTATGGCTTCTGATTTGCGCGCATCGGCGAGTCTAGTGATTGCCGGCATGATTGCCGAAGGCGAGACGTTGGTAGATCGTATTTACCACATTGATCGTGGTTATGAATGTATTGAAGAAAAACTGCAATTGCTGGGCGCTAATATTCGCAGGGTGCCGGGTTAGGCATCTGCTTAATAATTCGCCTCGGCGAAATCCAATCATTCCCAGTTTTTTCTGGCAAAGCATTAAAAAAGTACCATGACAGAGTTAACCATAGCCCTTACCAAAGGGCGAATTTTAGAAGAAACCTTGCCATTGCTGGCGGCCGCTGATTTATATCCCCTTGAAGATATTGAAAAAAGTCGCAAATTAACCTTTGAAAGCAATCAGCCAGGTGTACGTTTTGTTGTGTTACGAGGCGTAGATGTTACCACTTATGTTGAATTTGGCGCCGCTGATATTGGCGTTTCTGGTAAGGATATGCTGCTAGAGCATGGTGGCAATGGTATTTATGAACCTCTCGATTTAGGCATTGCTCGTTGTCAGTTGATGACGGCAGGTATTAAGGGTCGTGAGACGCCAAAAGGTCGCATTAAGGTCGCAACTAAGTTTGTGAACGTCGCAAAAAAATACTACGCAGAAAAAGCTCAGCAGGTAGATATTATTAAGCTTTACGGTGCTATGGAGCTTGCGCCGATTATTGGTTTGGCCGATGAAATCGTAGATATTGTTGATACGGGTAATACACTTCGTGCTAATGGTTTAGAGCCCAGAGAGCACATTGCGGATATCAGCTCTCGGCTGATCGTTAATAAGGCTTCTATGAAAATGAAGCACGCAGCGATCAGTTCGATTATCGAAAAGGTTGCGTCTGCAGTTGCTTTGCGTGACAAATAATATGCCCCAGGATTAAAACCCACTTTCTTCTTAGTTGTATTTCTATAAAGAGTATGTGATGACACAAGATTTATTGATCAAAAAACTGAATTCTCAAGATGTTAACTTTCAAGCAGATCTAGACGCTCTGCTGCATGTGGACTTGGTTTCAGATCATGATGTAACTCGTGTTGTCGATGACATTATCGCCACCGTTCGCCGAGATGGTGATCAAGCTTTGGTTGCTTATACGCAAAAGTTTGATCGTTGGACGCCTGAAAATGCTTCCGATTTGGAAATCTCCAGACAGCAATTAGAAGAAGCATTGGCGCGAATTTCGGACGATGCGCGCAAGGCACTGCAACAAGCCGCAGATCGTGTAAAGCAATATCATAAACATCAAGCACAAAGTTCTTGGCAGTACACCGAAGCTGACGGAACCGTTCTTGGGCAAAAAATTACGCCCCTAGACACCGTGGGCGTCTATGTTCCTGGCGGTAAGGCAAGCTATCCTTCTTCAGTTTTAATGAATGTCATGCCTGCAAAAGTTGCAGGTGTTGAAAATGTCATCATGGTAGTTCCTACGCCAGACGGTGAGATCAGTGATCTTGTTTTGGCGGCGGCTGCTATTGCCGGAGTAGATCGGGTCTTTGCTATTGGTGGGGCTCAGGCTGTTGCAGCTTTGGCCTATGGTACCGAGCTTGTGCCCAAAGTTGATAAGATCGTTGGCCCAGGTAATGTGTTTGTGGCGTGCGCTAAGCGTGCTGTGTTTGGCCAGGTTGCTATTGATATGATTGCCGGCCCTTCAGAAATTCTTGTGGTGTGTGACGGCAAGACTGATCCCGACTGGATTGCAATGGATTTGTTCTCGCAGGCTGAGCACGATGAAATGGCGCAATCAATACTTATCTCTCCCGATGCAGATTTCTTGCTTCGAGTGGAGCAAAGCATCGAAAAACTGTTACCTACTCTAGATCGAAAAGAGATTGTAAAAACCTCTTTGCAATCGCGCGGTGCGCTGATTACTGTCTCTTCACTAGAAGAAGCAATTGAGATCACCAATCACATAGCCCCAGAGCACTTGGAGTTGTCGGTAGAAGATCCAGAGCAATGGTTGCCGAGTATTCGACATGCTGGCGCCATATTTATGGGGCGCTACACAGCAGAGGCTCTGGGTGATTATTGTGCGGGCCCTAACCATGTTCTGCCAACATCGGGTACGGCGCGTTTCTCTTCGCCTTTAGGCGTTTATGATTTTCAAAAGCGCAGCTCGATAATTTACTGCTCTGAACAGGGCGCCTCTGATTTAGGCAAGGTAGCTTCGGTTTTGGCCCGAGGTGAGTATTTAGAAGCTCATGCTAGATCGGCGGAATATCGCATTAAAAAATAATGCGGTTGCGGTCATATCCAGCTAACAGCGATTGAGTTTTAGCTGGATATGACCGGTTTCTCGGCAAGTAATGCCGACAGTCTGAAATGCTGGCCATTACGAATAAGATCTACAAGTACGGCTTCATTCGGTTTTTTACCGGCAATCTGATTCATCCCATTGCGGCCATTACCTACAGGCGCATCATCAATATGGGTAATGATGTCACCCGGTTTTAGGCCGGCAATATGCGCTGGTCCATTTTTATAAACTCCCACAACTACGACACCATTACCGCCTAAACCCATAGAGTCCGCAATTTGAGGGTTTAATGGTTGAGCTTCGATACCAAGCCAGCCTCGTATTACGCGACCGTTTTCAACAAGATTGCGCATCACTTGCATGGCTTGGTCTGCTGGAATAGCAAAACTGATCCCCACCGATGGGTTGCCGTCGTCAAGAATGGCGGTGTTAATACCGAGTAGTGCTCCGTTAACATCTACAAGTGCGCCGCCTGAATTGCCGGGATTGATCGCAGCATCCGTTTGGATGTAATTTTCATAGTTACTTAAATCTAACCCGTAGCGACCTGTGGCGCTGATGATTCCTTGAGTTACCGTCTGGCCAACGCCAAAAGGGTTGCCGATGGCCAGCACTACATCACCAATATTCGCTTTGGCAGGCTCTCCAAGTGTGGCTGGGGTGAGTCTGTCTAAATCAACTTTTAATACCGCAAGATCCGTTTCTGTATCGCGACCAACAACTTCGGCCAAGGCCTCTCGACCATCGTGAACCAATACGACAATTTCCACGGCATCATCAATGACATGGTTATTGGTAAGAATGTAGCCGTCATCACTAACAATCACGCCTGAACCCAACGCGGATTGAAGTCTGCGCTGCATTAGGTTGTTTGCATTGTTGAAATAATGTCGGAAAAGAGGGTCGTCAATAAAAGGATAACGGCGTTTACTTGGGAGTTTTCTGGCGTAAATATTAACAACCGATGGTGCAGCAGTTTTTACGGCAAATGAGTAAGATGCTGGGCCGCTCCATCCTTCATAAGGATTAGCGGCGCTAACAACTCTATTGAGCTTATCGTTGTCCGAGTCGGTTTTAGTAAGCGAAGGCGACGCGAAAATCGCAATGGCAGCAGCGAGTAGGCCTGTAAAGGCGGGCCATATGAGATAGTCGATAATTTTTTTCATTGCGCTTTTAGCATTACCTGGTTGCGTAGTCGGCGTTTACCGATGAAAACAATCTGTAAGTAGCTTATCTAACGGTATAAACCACTATATCACAGAGCAGAGCGAGTTTATTTTCGTCTACTCTGTAGATCTTTCTAGTATAGAAAAATCTGGTTAACCAAGAGTTTCTGGTGACACGAGTTGTGCCGCTAATCCCAAGAACAGTAAGTGACTGAAATTGTTAAGAAACTGGAAATCGCGTTGTCAATTTCTTCTCTTTGATTTAAGCATGGCGGAGTTGATCAGAGCTGCCAACAAGTATCTTGAGCGATCAGATTTTGCTTGTTTTTTGATCGATGATTTCGCCTTCTTTATCCGATAGAGTTGAGTCGATCTCCGATGAGGATTCAAGTCCAAATGATTCACTGAGAGTGCCATTATTAGGCGCCCAGTCTCGTGGTGGCTGAACCTGTGTCTCGTCGGCTAAAAGGTCACGATGATGGTCTGACTGAGCCCATTGCTTTGATGCACTATCGAGTAAATCTCTGCCAATATCGGCGTTGGCAAGTTTAATCGCGCCAGCTGCCAAATGCTCGTGTACATCTTTGTAGTTTTCAGTGAGCTTGTTAACTAATACAGAGGTTTCTTTGAAGTGTTCGGTAACGTCATTTTGAAACTGTTTTAATTGCTCTTCGGCTTGGTTGGCACGAGCTTCCATGGCTCGGAAGCCTTTTTTATCAGTGCTAAAGAGTCTGCCCGCGAAGTATCCAGCAACACCTCCAAGAACCAAGCAAACGATACTGACAATAATTAAGACGGATAGAGAATACACATGAAGCTCCTGCAGGTTTAAAATCGTTCAGCTAAGCGCTGAAAACTTCTTTCGTAGAGTTAATTCTACGCGAAAAATAGACTTTGTAGGTTCGATGTAATCTGTCTACATGGGTGTATTAGATTACCATTGACTACCAAAGCCAGAAACGAATAAGGGTTTGCAAAGAAAGAAAAAACCGCGAATCGTTGTTTCAATCACAAATTTTACGCTCTTAATTGGTTCTGTTTAAAACAATAAATGAGCGCCAAAGAATATTTTCTAAATGGTGTTTGGAAAATACGCTTTGGTATAATCCATTTTCTAAAAATCCTTGTCGCCATTGTATGAGGTGATAGGTGAGGGCTTTCTCCTAATATTTCAATTAACAACAGATGTATGGTGTAGATAATGGAGAATACTCCTCTTGCTCGTTATCAGCGTGATTTAGAGCGTGATGATTTCAATTATGACCCTGCTCAAGAGATGGCGGTAAAGCATCTTCAAAATTTGCACGATCAGCTGATTCTTGCCATTGAGCAGGCTAATCCAAAGACTTCTTTGCTCAATAAATGGTTTAAAGCGAATCGCAAACCGGTCACTCCCGTTCGTGGTCTGTATTTTTGGGGCGGTGTTGGGCGAGGTAAAACCTATTTGATGGATAACTTTTTCGAAAGTCTTCCGTTTGATCAAAAAATGCGGGCGCATTTTCATCGCTTTATGCGGCGAGTGCATCAAGAACTTAAAACGCTTGATGGACAGAAAAATCCCCTAGAAATAGTCGCAGACAGAATTGCCTCTGAGGCTCGTGTTATATGTTTTGACGAGTTTTTTGTAACCGACATAACAGACGCAATGATCTTAGCTACCTTGTTGGACGGGTTATTCCGACGTGGTGTGAGTTTGGTGGCAACCTCCAATATTGTTCCTTCTGGTCTCTATAAAGACGGGCTTCAACGCGCGCGCTTTTTACCGGCTATTGCGTTATTGGAAGAGCATACGCAGGTTGTTAATGTTGATGGCGGTGTCGATTATCGGTTGAGAACACTTGAGCAGGCAGAGCTTTATTACACACCTTTAGGTGAGGCTGCGGACGAGAGCTTAAAGTCTAGCTTTGAACGTCTGGTACCAGAAAAGTCCGAGATCAGGGCAGATGTTCAAATAGAAATCGAAGGACGTATGCTCAATGCACTTATGGAAGCCGATGATATTGTTTGGTTTGAGTTTTCAGAGGTTTGTGAAGGGCCGAGATCTCAAAATGACTACATAGAAATTGCCAAGGAATTTCATGCGGTGCTTGTTTCTAATATTCCGCAAATGAATCGAGATTGCGACGATTCTGCTCGCCGATTTATTAATTTAGTGGATGAATTTTATGATCGCGGCGTAAAGCTTATCGTGTCTGCTGCGGTACCTTTGGCACAAATCTATGCAGGTGGAAGGCTAGAGTTTGAGTTTCAGCGTACCACCAGCCGCCTTTTAGAAATGCAAAGTTACGAATACCTAGCGCGCGAGCACCGTCCTTAATTGGGTGATGCGCTTAGCGGTCTTTAAGAGTTTTATTGGGTTAATTACTGCGGACAATTTTTAATGGTTATACGCTAATAATTAGCCTTCTGAACTTGTTATTTTATGCAGGAGGCCTTAGAATCCGCGCTCCTTTTTTCAAGTGCGCTGATAGAAACAAGTTATCAGAGTCAACAAGTTGGTTCTACGAAACAGTTTTAGTTAGTGCATGAATAAGCCACACAATTTTGAATTGAAATTTGTTTGGTTGGTGATTGTGTTGGAGTTATCTAACTCTATTACCTTTTTCAGGGCTCGAATTGAGCTTAGCCGTATTTGGCAATTGGATGTATGAACTCATCCGCATTTATTACCGCTGAGATGATTTTTCCAAATCTTGACTCAGCTTTAGTTTTTATACAGGTTATAGGCAAAACAACATGAAGACTATCAGTGCCAATCCTGCTACCGTAAAACGTGAATGGTACGTTGTGGACGCAGAAGGCAAAACTCTTGGCCGTATGGCTGCAGAAATCGCCAGTCGTTTGCGCGGTAAGCACAAGCCAGAATATACACCTCACGTTGATACCGGCGATTACATCGTTGTGATCAACGCAGAAAAAGTACATGTAACCGGTCGTAAAGCTACCGATAAAATGTACTACCACCACACTGGATACATCGGCGGTATTAAGTCGATCAGCTTTGATAAGTTGATAGAAAAAGCCCCTGAGCGCACCATTGAAATCGCAGTTAAAGGCATGTTGCCAAAAGGCCCATTAGGCCGCGCGATGTTCAAAAAGCTAAAAGTTTACGCTGGTACTGAGCATCCACACACTGCTCAGCAACCGCAAGAACTGAACATATAATTGGGGGAAATAATGGCTGCAACACAATACTACGGTACCGGACGCCGTAAAACCTCTACTGCTCGAGTATTCATTACTGAAGGCTCAGGCAACATTGTTATCAACGGTCGCACTCTAGACGATTACTTCGGACGTCAAGTAGCTCGTATGATCGTACGCCAGGCGCTTGAAGTTGCCGAGGCTGTTGATAAATTCGACATCAAAGTTACCGTTAAAGGTGGTGGTAGCTTCGGTCAAGCTGGTGCAATTCGTCACGGTTTAACTCGTGCATTAATGCAATACAACGAAGAATTGCGCAGACCGCTTCGCGACGCTGGTTTCGTTACCCGTGACGCTCGTGAAGTTGAACGTAAGAAAGTTGGTCTACGTAAAGCTCGTAAAAAGCCACAATTCTCAAAACGTTAATACAAAAGCCCGTTTTTGGTTGCTTGTTGTGGTTATCAAAAAGCTCGGGCACTTGCTCGGGCTTTTTTTTGGTTTGTAATCCAAGACGCCAACAACTTGCGAATCTAAATTGTTCTTGACCAATATCAATGATTTTGAGTTAGGAAGGCATGTGTATATAAGCTTATCTTGTCTCAAATTGGCAGGTTCTATACCATGTCGCGATTTACAATCATGCCTAATAATTCAAATTTTAAATCTTAGTGATTCACCCGGTTATCTGTAAGTAAAAGAGTACCTGGAATGGGAGAAAGCCTCATGAGTGAAGACGGTGTTAATACCGGACGGCGCAAGTTCTTAACAGCGGCGACCTCCGTAGTTGGTGCTGTAGGAGCAGTGGGTGCAGCAGTTCCTTTTGTTGGATCTTGGAATCCAAGTGCAAAAGCAAAAGCGGCTGGTGCGCCTGTAAAAGCAAATCTTGAAAAGCTTGAGCCTGGTCAGATGGTCACCCTAGAGTGGCGCGGAAAACCGGTTTATGTGGTTCGTAGAACCCCAGAGATTTTAGAAGGTATTCGAAAAATGGACGGTGAGGTCCGCGATCCGAATTCCGAAGTTCCTCAACAACCTGAGTACGTCAATAAAGAGTACCGCTCTATCAAAAATGAGTTCTTGGTATTGCTAGGTCTATGTACTCACCTTGGTTGTGCTCCTCTATTCCGTCCTGAAGTGGGCGCCGCTGATCTCGGTGGTGATAAATGGCAGGGTGGTTTCTTCTGTCCTTGTCATGGTTCTAAGTTTGATTTGGCCGGTCGCGTATTAAAAGGCGTTCCTGCTCCTATTAACTTAGAGGTTCCTCCTCATTCCTTTGAGGGAGATTACATTCTCACCGTAGGTGTTGATCAAGAGGCGTAAACACAATGAGTAAAATTGCGGATTTATGGAGTTGGGTTGACTCACGCTTGCCGGTTCAGCGCGCGTGGGATACCCACATGGGAAAATATTACGCTCCTAAGAACTTCAACTTTTGGTATTTCTTTGGCGTTCTATCCATTTTAGTTCTGGTTAACCAATTGTTAACTGGTATTTGGTTGGTGATGAGCTTTGTTCCAAGTGCAGAACAAGCATTCGCCTCCGTTGAATACATCATGCGTGACGTTGATTATGGTTGGATCATTCGTTACATGCACTCAACAGGTGCTTCGGCGTTCTTTATCGTTGTGTACCTACACATGTTCCGTGGTTTGATGTACGGATCTTATAAAGCACCTCGCGAGTTAGTCTGGATTTTTGGTATGACCATTTATCTAGCGCTAATGGCAGAAGCTTTCATGGGCTACGTATTGCCATGGGGTCAAATGTCATACTGGGGTGCACAGGTAATTGTTTCGCTATTCGGTGCGATTCCTGTTGTTGGTGATGATCTTGTTCAGTGGATTCGCGGTGACTTCCTAATTTCTGGTATCACGCTAAACCGATTCTTCTCATTACACGTTATTGCCCTTCCAATTGTTATTTTAGCGTTGGTTGTGCTGCACATTTTGGCACTTCACGAAGTTGGATCTAACAACCCAGACGGCGTTGAGATTAAGAAAAATAAAGATGCTAACGGCATTCCTTTAGACGGTGTTCCATTCCATCCTTATTACTCTGTACACGATTTGGTTGGTATTACCGTATTCTTGTTTGTGTTCTGTTTTGTATTGTTCTTTATGCCTGAAATGGGTGGTTTCTTCCTAGAACACGCAAACTTCGAACAAGCAAATAACTTAAAAACTCCACCACATATCGCACCGGTTTGGTACTTTACGCCTTTCTATGCGGTACTTCGTGCAGTAACCATTGATATTGGCCCGCTTAGCTCAAAATTCTTAGGCTTGGTTGCCATGGGTGCTTCGATTGCAATCTTGTTTGTATTGCCTTGGCTGGATAAGAGCCCTGTTAAATCAATGCGCTTTAAAGGTTGGTTGCCTCGTATTCAGTTAATGAACTTCGCTGCGATGTTCGTGGTATTGGGATACTTGGGTGTGCAAGCGCCGACCGATGGTCGTACTTTATTAGCTCAGATAGCGACTCTGTTCTACTTCATTTACTTCATTCAAATGCCAGTGTTTACCAACCCAACTAAAAACCAGATGACTCCGGTGAATTTAGTTGTGGCTGTGATCTTAGCTGGATTGATGATTTATATGTCTCTCGGACAAATGGATGCTGATATTCCAGTTATGGTTCGAGTGTTGGGCTTTTACTTAGCGATTCTTACACTTCTTACTCCATGGTTAACTAACCGTGACGGTTACACTCCAGAGCCAACTCGTGTACAAGCAAAAGGTTTACCTGCGCACATTGTTTGGGGTGGTGTATTACTGTTTGCAATCTTAGCAATTGTTCCGATCAAATCAGTTGCTGCGACAGGTGGTGAATGTGGTCATGTTACTTGTGATCATATGGAGCCAGATTTACACGACAAAGAATCGTTACAACGTGGTGCAAAGTGGTTTGTTAACTACTGTATGGGTTGTCACTCAGCGCAATACTCGCGCTGGGAACGTGTTGCCGATGATTTGGAAATTCCTCATGAAGATATGATGAGTAACCTTGTTTTGGGTAAAGACAAGATTGGCGATCTCATGACAATTGCTATGCCTGCCGCAGAAGCTAAGGCTTGGTTTGGTGCAACGCCTCCAGACCTAACATTGGTTGCTCGCTCACGCAGCCCAGAGTGGTTGTACACCTATTTACGTAACTTCTATAAAGATGAGACTCGTCCAACGGGCGTGAACAACAAGGTGTTCGAAAAGGTCGCTATGCCTCATGTTTTAATGGAGTTACAAGGTCTAGCTGAGTGTGCACCAGGACCTGCCCTTGATGAGCATGGTCATGTTATGCGTAATGCGTTGGGTGAAGCTCTTCAAGATGAAGAATGTGGCAGTTTAAAAGTTGGGGCTGTCAAAGGTTCTATGACTACCGAAGAGTTTGATCAAGCCATGTATGACTTGGTTAACTTCATGGAATACATAGCAGAACCTTATGCTCTTGATCGTCAACGTATCGGTGTTTACGTATTATTGTTCTTAGTTGTTTTATACATCTTCGTGACTTTATTGAATCGTGAATACTGGCGTAACATTCATTAATGAATGTGTTACAACGATGATTCTGAAGACGCGGCCTTAGGGTCGCGTTTTTTTTAGTGATTTATTTAACTGCTCACCAGAATCGCAGTGCAATTGCAGTTTCTAGAGAATTCGATTGGCGTTAAATTTTTATATTAGCTGTGTATGGTTGATAAGCATTTAAAAGTAAAGGCACTAATGCTGATAATTTTGCCTCTCAAGGTTGAAAATTTCTTATCTATTCCCGCCGTAAGTTTTATTTTCAGGTATAATGGTCGGCTTGGCTAAGAGGTTTTGATCAGATTTAAGGTTAGCGTAGGTGTTGCGGCTTTTCAGATGCACACATTGCAGAAAAGACGTTTTTCTACAGAGAATTTCCACAACCTTTCCTGATTTTATATAAATGCATCAAACCCTCAGTTATTCCACTTGTCGTCCCAGTTTATAGTAAATACTCGAGGTGCAATCAATGGGAGTTGTTGCGAAACGCTCATCCATGACATATTTTTCCGATGGCCGTGATCATTACAGTCATCGTGTTCGTATCGTTCTGGCAGAGAAAGGAGTGTCTGTTGATGTTATCGATACAGACCCAAATAACCTACCTGAAGAACTTGCTGATCTGAATCCTTACGGAACCTTGCCAACGTTGGTTGATCGTGAGCTCGCGCTTTACGAAACCAAAGTGATGATGGAATATCTTGATGAGCGTTTTCCTCATCCACCACTTTTGCCTGTTTATCCGGTTGCGCGTGCCCAAAGTCGTTTGTGGATGCACCGTATTGAAAAAGATTGGTCGCCATTAGTTGATGCTATTGTTTTAGGTAAGAGCAAAGAGTCTGTGAATAAGGCTCGTAAAGAACTAAAAGATAGCTTATTAACCGTCGCGCCAATTTTTGAAGAAATGCCATTCTTCATGAGTGAAGAGTTCAGCATCGTAGACTGTTGTCTTGCGCCAATTTTGTGGCGTTTAGATGTATTGGATATTAAATTACCAAAAACACGTCAAGCTAAACCTTTATTCGATTATATGGATCGTCTTTTTGCTCGTGACTCCTTTAAAGAGAGTCTAACCGAAGCAGAAAAAGAAATGCGCCAATAATTGCGTTGGCATGTGAGCATTCTCATGTCTTTTATTGGCTTGAGAGTGCTTATTGCTAAAGTTCGCAAAATAGCGGTTTAAGAGCTAGCACGTCAAAAGCATTCGCACCGGGTATAGATATGTCGATGACCTCCAACAAACCATATCTGATCAAGGCCATTTATGATTGGATAGTTGATAACAAATGTACTCCGTATATCGTTGTCGATGCTTACGCACCTGAAGTTAGTGTTCCTCAGCAATATGTAAATAAAGATGGCCAAATTACCTTAAACATTTCTCCTAACGCAGTGTTGTCCCTAAATTTAGGTATTGAAGCCATTGTTTTTAATGCAAAATTTGGTGGTGTGCCCATGGATATCCATGTGCCGAGTTTTTCGGTATTAGGTATTTATGCGCGAGAAAATGGTCGTGGGATGATGTTTGAGCCAGAATCTCCCCCAGAGCCACCTAAACCGTCCAAACCGAAAATTCAGGTTGCACCGGCACCTAAAAACGAGAGTTCCAAATCAGGGCAAGAATCATCACGCCCGACTCTGCGTGTCATAAAATAAAGCTATTCATGTTATTTGGGCCAGCTCACGTGTTATTAGTGAGTTGGCTACTCCTGTCGTCAAAATCATTATATTTTCCAGAAAAAACGTAATTCTTGACTAAAGTGTTAACTTGGTCTCGTTATGTGTTATTCGTTCGAATCTAAATCAGTTTAGGCAAAGATGTTGCGAACATTTGTTCGAGCGTAGCGAATTTTGTTCGGTTTTTCGAGATTACGAAGATCAGCACTTATTTCTATTCTGTCGAATAAGCTCTTCATATTTTTATTTTTTTGTCTGAATAGTCAAAAATTAGACTTGGTCTGACTTAAAACGAAAATTTTAATGAGAAGAACTTATTGGAGGGAGAGTCATTCCTCGCTAATACTGAGTTAGTTGTAAACCATAAAATGCTTTCGACAATTGGAGGGGCTTATGGCCATCTTGGAGCATACACTTGGAATAATGATTCACCCTGACAAAGAATGGCAGGAAATTAGAAAAGAAAAACATTCCTTCTTGCAGGTCTTTATCAGTCACGTTCCTTTTTTAGCGTTAATTCCTGCCGTATCTGCGTATATCGGCGTTACACAAGTCGGTTGGTCGTTCGGTGCAGGCGGCGTCACTAAGCTCACACCTATGAGTGCTGCGAGCCTGTGTTTAATCACGTATTTTGCACTCATTATTGGTGTTTACATGCTGGGTGAGTTCATCAATTGGATGTCTAAAACCTATGGTGTCCGTGATGGTGACGAACAGCGTCATTACGAAGGTACAGCATTGGCTGTTTATGTTAGCACTCCAGTATTTTTAGCGAGTGTTGTGCATTTATATCCTGATATTTACCTAAATGCTGCGGTTGTAGGAATCGCTGGAGCTTATGCGATTTATCTAATTTACGAAGGTATTCCGATTTTAATGAATATCTCTAAAGAACGCGCATTTATGTACGCAACTTCAGTGGTCACAATAGCACTGGTTCTGGCTGTGATGGTGCGCGTGGGGTCGGTGATTTTGTGGACTGTTGCCGTGCATCCTGTTTATATAGATGGAATATAATTTGGGTATCACCTCCTAAAGCACAGTTTATTTAACCTCCATTTAAGCTCTACACTCCGCGTAAAAGGATTTGCGCGGTGATCTCTTCAAGATGAAAGCCTCATTTTCAATAGTCAATAAATCCGCTCTTTTCATTGAATTGGCTGGTTTTCAAATCTGAAATTTTATTTTCCAGCTTAATCCTCGCCAATTCTTAAGGTTTGATGAAACGAAATAAATTCTCTGCTGACAAAATAACTGATTCGATTTCGCTTCATTATTGTTATTAATGTCTAATATTAATTAAAAATAGATTGTTTATTTCTAATGTGGCTTAGAAACTGATTCATTTGGTTGAATGTTTTATTTAAGCTTTTAACAATTAACCGACCTGAAAAACTGGCATTTAGGCGCTGATTTTTCAAGTGATTAGAGTGTAAAACGATCTATTCAGAAGCATTCTAAATTTCTCGTTTAATAAATGATCTGTATATTGTTTAAATCAAATCTACAGTTTTGCTTTGGTATTTAATACTCAAGGCATTTCGGAATTTTTTCAGATAACCCAAAATGACACGTTTTAACTAGACAATAACAACAACAAGTTAGTTTTTCGGAGGATGATATGAGTACATCAGTGGTAATTGTTGGCTTTGCACGTACCCCAATGGGCGGCTTGCAAGGTGATTTGAGTGAAGTATCAGCAACTGAGTTAGGTTCCACTGCGATTAAAGGTGCTCTAGCCGATGCTGGTATTGAAGGCAGTGATGTTGATCAAGTTTATATGGGTTGTGTTTTACCTGCTGGGCTAGGGCAAGCTCCAGCGCGTCAAGCATCATTGGGTGCTGGAATTCCCAACTCAGTGCCAGTTTCTACCATTAACAAGCTCTGCGGCTCAGGTATGAAAACCGTACAAATGGCTTGCGATATCATCCAAGTAGGACGAGCAAAAGTCGTTGTTGCTGGTGGTATGGAGAGTATGACTCGTGCCCCGCATATGTTGACCAAAGCGCGACAAGGTTATCGATTAGGTCACGGCGAGCTTCTCGACCATATGTACACCGATGGTTTACAAGATGCTTACAGTGGTGCGTTGATGGGTGCTTACGCAGAAAACTGCGCTGGTAAGTACGAGTTTTCTCGTGAAGAGCAAGATGCTTACGCGATTGAATCTTTGGCAAGAGCAAACAAAGCAATTACCGAAGGTAAGTTCAAGCGTGAAATCGCAGCTGTTACCATTCAGACTCGCAAGGGCGAAGTTGTCGTTGATACGGATGAACAACCTAGCAAGGCTCGTCCCGAAAAAATTCCAACGTTAAAACCTGTGTTTAAGAAAGACGGCACAGTTACAGCCGCTAATGCTAGCTCAATTTCTGATGGCGCAGCCGCCTTGGTTTTAATGAGCGAAGAAGAAGCCAATCGTCGTGGTTTGAAAATTCTTGCCCGTGTCAAAGCTCAAGCTGAACATGCTCACGAGCCAGAGTGGTTTACAACTGCACCTGTTGGCGCTATTCGTAAAGTACTTGATGAAACCCAGTGGGCTGCTAGCGATGTCGATTTATACGAAGTTAACGAAGCTTTTGCAGTGGTTACCATGGCGGCAATGCGTGAGTTCGATTTAGATCATGCTAAGGTCAACGTTCATGGCGGTGCTTGTGCTCTAGGTCATCCGCTTGGTGCATCTGGTGCGCGCGTTATGGTTACTTTGCTTGGCGCTATGGAAGCCTACGACAAGAAAACCGGTATCGCAGCTCTATGTATTGGTGGCGGCGAAGGTATTGCAATTGCTCTAGAGCGCTAATTCGTTATTCAACCACCATTTTTTTATGGCGGTTTTCGAGCTAACAAAAAAGGCAGTTTAATAACTGCCTTTTTTGTTATTGCTACTTTATGTTAGTTCCAATTATTCGACGTACTCGAAAACCCGAACAACCTTTATTACACCGCTGATACCGGCAACGGCAGTGGTAACTTTCTCTGCTTGGGCGTGGCTTAATAATCCCATTAAAAATACCGAACCATTTTCAACTCGATATTTTACTCTTGAGCTGTCGATGTCTTTGTCTTGGATCAGCTTGGCCTTAACTTTTGTTCCTATCCATTGATCGTTTCTATTCATCCAGAAAGTTGCATTGCTACGAATTTCTAGCTCATTATGAACTTGGCGAATACGATTAATACTAGAAACTACTCTGGCAGCTTGGGCGCGAATAGCTTGATCAGGTACTTGTCCGGTCAGCAATGCCACGCCGTTGTATACAGTAATCTGAATGTTGGAAGCTTTAAGTTTGTCACTGGTTTTTCTAAGGTTTACTCGAGCAATGGTTTCTAGTTGCTGATCATCAATATAGGTTCCCAAGGTTCGTTTGGTTGGATCGGGATCGATGGGCTCTTTTGTGGTTGCATCAACAAGTGCTGTACAGCCAGTGATTAACGACAATAAAACAAAAAACCATGTAAGTCTGAGAAGGTTTTGAAAAGCTAACGTCATGTTTCTAATGGTCCAAACAGTTGGTTATCAATTAGGTCACAGAGACAGAAAGTACACAGTAAGTGCACTTCGTGAATTCTTGCTCGCGAATCAACAGGCACGCGAATTTCCATATCGTTGTCATAAAGTAGCGAAGGAATGTTACCTCCATCTCGACCGGTAAAGGCCACTACAGACATATTACGGTCATGAGCAGCAGCGACAGCTTGAATTAAGTTACTGGGATTACCGCTGGTGGTAAAAAGCACCAGAACATCGCCATCTTGACCCAGTGCAAGTACTTGCTTGGCGAATATATCGTTAAAACTTTTATCGCTGGCAAATGCGGTTATCGCCACCGGGTTAGTTGCGAGTGTGTAGGCAGCAAAACCCGGACGCTCTCGCTCGAAGCGATTCATTAAACAGGCGGAGAGCACTTGACCATTAGCCGCAGAAATTCCGTTACCAGCAATCAGTATTTTTCTTTCGTTTAACAGCGCATCGACAACGAGATGGCTGGCATCGACTAAAGCCGGTGCGAGTATTTCTCCGGACTCCATTTTGGCTTCAAGACTGCGATGAAAGAGCGTAATAACCCTTTCTTCCAAGTCTTGATTGAGTTCTTGATCTACCATAAAACGAAAAAAAATCCTGTAATCTCTAAGGTGTATTGCTGGCGATTAGTTACATATAACTACTTTTTTTAAAAAGCAGTCGTGATGTTTCATTTTTATTCCAGTAAAAAGGCGTTTTTAATCCAATTTACTTCAATTTTTGCCGCTGTTTTTTGCAGCGCGATAACATCAAATCGACAGTCGTAATTTTTGTATTTTGGGTGTTCAATTAAAAAATATTGGGCAGCTCTTATAATTTTCTTTTGTTTGCTGAGTGATACCATCTCTTGAGCATATCCGTAGTCACTACGGCTGCGAAATTTCACCTCAACAAAGAGCAAACAATTAGATTTTTCTAAAATTAAATCGATTTCTCCGCCACGACACGCGTAATTTCGCGCCAGGTATTTTAATCCATTTTGGACTAAATAGGCTTCTGCAAATTGTTCGGCGCTTTTACCATCGGTTACATTAATTGCATCAGGATCGACTGCATTCGCCTTTTTCTTGGTGTTTTGATTTTTTCGTGTAAAAAAATCAAAATTCATCAAACTCTCCAAAGATTGACTAACGCGAACCTAAGACAAGACCATTGGCGACGCTGGGTAGCACTTTTGCTTGGCCGTTGATAATCGTCGCCCAAGTTTGTACCCGTTTCATTTTTCCCATGTTGTCTAATTGCAAGCTGCCGGTTGCTCCGTAGAGCTTGGTGCTGTCAATGGTTTCGAGCTGTTTTAATCTCGGATACAACCTAAATGCATCAACACCCAAAGCATGCAAGCTCTGTAGCGACTCGGGTGTTTTTAGATTCCGTTCTAACTGGTCTTTTAATTCAGGATCGTAACCGAAGTACCAGGGTAAAGAGATAAAGCGTATTCCGTTTAGGTCACCATTTGCCCCTGCGCTGTCAAAACCGTTGTAAAGATGACTTGTAGCGTAGACGGGTACATCACCTGCGTAGTGGAATGCCAGTGTGGGCTTTAGCTGTTTAGCGTCACGATTGTTGGCAACCATGAATATCATATCGATATCATCGCGCGAGCGAGGTTCGAATTCGATATTTTTACCAATAACTCGTCTCAAGTCTTTCATTCGTTGCTTGCTGCGATCGACCAATAGAGACGTTTCGATGATGTTTGAGAACTGCTGTTGTTCCGCAAACTGAGTATCGGCAGCGACTTCACCGCCTAACTCTAGCCAATGGGCCTTGAAAGCTTCCGCGGCACGTTGTCCCCAATCACGATTAGAGGCAAGAATCATGACTCGACGCTTTCCGTCTAGCCAGGCTCGTTCTGCAATCTGATAACCTTCGTCTTCAGCCGATAAGCCGAATTGGAATAGATTTTCGGTGAGTAGTTGTTGGTCATTGAGATAGTTAAGGGCCAATGTTGGAACCGGTAAAACAGGTCGTAAATTCAACTCTTCAAGACTTTCTTTTTGCAGCGGGCCAATGATCGCTCCTGCGCCCTCGGCTACCGCCTGATCATAAACGGTGTTGATATTCGCACCTTCAGTGTCATAAATCTTAATTTGAATAGCCGAATCAGATTTGTTCAATGAATCAAAATAAGTCGCCAAAAAACCATCTCGAATTGCACTGGCGGCACTGGCGTAACGTCCGGATAACGGCAAAAGTAAAGCGACTTGTTTGGGTTGATTTACCACCAATTGCTGTAAGAGTTGTAGGTCTTGAGGAAGACTTCGGTTGGCTGGGTGATCTCGCCATTGCAGCCTCCAACCATTAACCTGCTGTAATTGTTGATCAAGAGATAAGTCGTTATTTTTCGAGATAGCCGCTAAGGCATACCAGCCTTTTAACAAACTTGAGGATTCACTTGTACTTAGCTCAACCAAAGATGATTCCGGTAATGCGGTCAGCACTGCCCACAGTTTCTCGCTGTTTTCCTGTTCTTGTTCCGGCGTTGTTAATAGCGGAGTAATTGCCAAGTGTTCATGAATGGCTTTTATAGATTCATCCAGCAATGCGTAAAGTAGCGCTCGGTGTTGGCGCAGCTTTAATTCGAGATCTGGCTCGAGTGTTGTTATTAAAAGATTGAGTCTGTTGCTGTTGAACAGGCGATTTGCAATAAAGTATTCGCCCTTGTTGAGGGCCAGTTCGCCATAACTGATTGAGTAATCAACAAAATTATTCTCATCTAAAAACTCAGGACGAATCTCATCATAAAGACGGAAAGACGCATCAATGTTGAGTTGATTGTAAAGAGCCTTAGCAGCAGCAAGTTTAAAGGCTTGAGCTTGATCTTGGGCACCTTGTTGCTCGGCAAACTGAGCTTTATCGAGCAGCGATTGAATGGATTCGCTGGTGTTTTGTGACGGGTTCAAGCTTTGATTTTGTGGTTTTTCGTTACCGCCACAACCAACAAGTACTCCGCATAAGCTCACCGCTAACAGAGATATTTTGAGTGTCTGAGTCGGGACCCGTATACTTGCTCGCAAATTATTGAACGAACCTGCAATAAATTCTTCTGTTTTAGCTTCGTTGTTGAATGATGATGGCTTTGAACGCATGAATTATCTTGCCCTGATTTCAGGAAATTTATGACTTCTAATACAAATTGGGGGCAATTGTACATTGTCGCCACCCCAATCGGTAACCTCGCAGATATGGCTCCGAGAGCTCTAGACGTTTTGAGTCGAGTCGATTTAATTGCCGCAGAAGATACACGTCACAGTATTAAGTTGCTAGAACACTTCCAAATCAGTACAACGATGACTGCCTATCACGACTTCAGTGACAACAATTCTACCGAAAAGCTCATTGATAAACTCAAATCTGGGTTAAATATTGCGCTTATTTCTGATGCTGGAACGCCATTGATATCTGACCCTGGATATCGATTGGTGCAACGTGCTCGCCAAGAAGGTCTATCGGTAACGCCCATTCCTGGGGCTTGTGCATTAATTGCTGCACTTTCGGCATCTGGCCTCGCTACAGATCGTTTTCACTTTGAAGGCTTTCTACCCGCTAAAACTGTGGCGCGCTCAAAAATATTGTCTGATCTGAGCAAGGTGACCGCGACCTTGGTTTTTTACGAAGCTCCACACAGAATTCTTTCAAGCTTACAAGACATGGCAACGGTGTTTGGTGGTGAGCGGCAAGTCGTTGTAGCCAGAGAGCTATCTAAGACCTTTGAGACATTTCTTTCCGGCTCGTTGGATGAAGTTATTACCACTGTGAGCTGTGATTCAAATCAGCAACGAGGCGAAATTGTTGTGATGGTTTCTGGAGCCGTATTTGACGCTACCGAAATTGATCCTGATGCGCAAAAACTGCTCCTATTACTCATTCAATCATTACCACTTAAACAAGCAGCGTCGATTGTGAGTGAATACAGTGGTATCAAAAAAAATAAGCTCTACGACTGGGGCTTGTCTCAAAAAGATTAGTCCAATCTTATAATAAGCTTGGTATTCATTCGGCTTGCTTCGCGATCTATAAAAAAGTAACCTACGCGCGAAGTCGGCTGGACAGTCGCTCCAGTTTACTGGGGAGGAAAGTCCGGGCTCCAAAGGGTAGAGCGCCAGGTAACGCCTGGGGGGTGAAAACCTACGGCCAGTGCAACAGAGAGTAGACCGCCTAAGTTATCTTTGATAACCGGTAAGGGTGAAAGGGTGCGGTAAGAGCGCACCGCGCAACTGGTAACAGTTTGTGGCACGGTAAACCCCGCTCGGAGCAAGACCAAATAGGCCTTCTATGGTGCGACCCGTACTGAAGGCGGGTAGGTTGCTAGAGGTGTTCGGTGACGAGCATCCCAGATGAATGACTGTCCACGACAGAACCCGGCTTACAGGCCGACTTCAATTTTATTTCTCGCCAAATCTCTTTTCTCTATTGAGCACTTTTCGCACATTGATATCTTTGAGCGTTAAGAACCGCTTAAGTATTTTCTAATAATAAGCTTTTATCTTCGAATAGAACTTATTCCTACAAATCTAAATCGAAGTTATCTCTTGGATTTAAATAAATATTAATAACAAAACTCGCACAATAGTTAGCATTTATTTGAACTACTATTTTATTTGTTAATTTAATGCGATATTCGCTGATTAAAGATGTTCTTTTTGAATGGCGTTTAGCAGCTCGGCGAGTAAACTTTGAGAGACCTGCTCAACATTCATGACAAAAAGCAGTTGTAATAATAGGTCGGCGCCCAAAATTCCTCGATTAATCTTATTTCGAAGATTGGCCGCTGTTTGCACGGTACCGTGTTTAGCGAGCAGTTCGCTTAGGTCATCGTATTTGAGCTTTTTCTTGCTCATTTCGGCTTTTATGAGTCGGCTAACCAACTCGCGCCATTGAACATTGGGTTTTGCATCGTTGCTAATAGTATTCATGTGTAAACCATTTTTTACAAAAAAACATTTTACAGACATTTTAAATGTTATATGATGTGCACGCTAGCTAGTAAAACCGTGCCAAAATAAATTAATTAACTTAGGAGAGAGCTTGGTATGGGTTGTAATCTCACACAAGTAGAGGAAATGTTAAAGGAGAACGATCATTGGGCAGTGCACACAGAGAACGGAGTTCTGTGCATTACCAATGCTGATGGCATTGATGCCTTCCTCGCCGTAAGTGGTGAGCAAATAGTGGTTGAATCTATTTTATTTGCTAAAAGTCAGGTCAAAGATGTGGCTGGACTGAATGATGAAATCCTAAAAACGCATCAAGTTTTCCCTCTGACAACGATAGCAATTTCGACCATAGATGGGCAGGAATATTACGTCGCCTTCGGAGCGCTTTCTTCTCAATCCGACAAAGAAAGCATCAAAATCGAAGTGGAAACACTTTTCGATAATATTGAAGGTTTTTTAGACGCTTACGAAAATTATTTGCAATAAATTTTGATTCCACGACATTAGCTGTCGTGAGAAAAATGAGGTGTTCATATGAGTGTTTGGAGAAAATTAGTGACCGCAGTGAAAGGCGGTGTGAACGAAGTTGCTGAGACTGTTGCTGATAGTCAAGCATTGCGTATTCTAGATCAAGAAATTCGTGAGGCAAAAGAAGAGCTGCGCCGATCAGATACTGCACTGACTCAAATTATGGCCAAACGTAAATTGGCTGAGCAAAAGGTCGCAAGCCTAAAACAATCTGTGTCTGAGTATGAATCTCATGCCATTACAGCCAACGAAAAAGGTGACCAGCAATTAGCGTTAGATTGCGCACAACGTGTGGTTGATTTAAGTGGCCAGCTTGAGAACGAGCAACAATTTGTTGATCAATTCAATCAGTCTGAAAAAGCACTTAGAGCTAATATTGAAAAAGCGAAGAATAATCTTCGTAAAATGGAACAACAAGTGGATATGGTAAAAGCCACTGAGTCTGTTCAAAAAGCACAAACTGCTGTGTCTTCACGCCATATGGGCGCAAACAGCAAGATGAAAACCGCAGCAGAATCGCTGAGTCGAATTCAAGATCGTCAAAAAGAACGTCAAGCTCAGCTTGAAGCTGCCGGCGAGCTTGCGGAAGCAGAATCGGGCGATGCACTCGAAAAACGTTTACGTGAAGCCGGTATTAATGGCGGCAATAAGTCTGCTAGCGATGAACTCGCGAGGATTTTGGCAAAATAACAAATGCACGTGTTTAACTATTTACGAAAATTGTTAATCCGGCATTTTCTAGAGCTGCGCTGGCAAACCTTTGTGTTGGTCATCGCGGCTTATTTTTTTATAAGCTGGGTACTATTACGACTAAGCGGTGAGGCAGCTATCACCGATCTTAGTGTTTTTTTTTACTGGATGATGGTTACTGCATCGACCGTAGGTTACGGTGATTTTTCACCAACAACTGTTGCCGGGCGTTATGCAGTATCGCTGTTTGTTATTCCCGTTGGACTTAGTCTCTTTGGTTTGGCGGTTGGACGTATTGCGGCGTTTATTTCTTTTCAGTGGCATCGTGGCGTAAAAGGGTTAAAAACTTTGCATTATCAAGATCATATTGTCGTAATTGGCTGGAATGGAGCTCGCACGTTGCAGTTGCTGCGATTGTTGCTGCGTGAAATGGAACACCAAGACAAACCTAAGAATATTGTTCTTTGTGTACGAGTCGATATTGAAAATCCACTACCAAACGATATTGGATTTGTTCGAGCTGAAAGCTTTACCAGTGATTCGGATATGGAGAGAGCCTCCATCGATAAGGCTGCTACCATAATTATCGATAATCCAGACGATGATATTACTCTTACCACGGCACTGTATTGCCACAGCAAAAATCCCACCGCACATTCCATCGCGTATTTTTCAGAAGAGTCTTTAGGGTTGTTGCTCAATAAGCACTGTCCTAATGTGGAGTGCCTCCCCTCTGTTGCCGTCGAAATGATGGCCAAAGCTGCGGTCGATCCCGGTTCTAGCTTTTTGCATCATGAATTATTGAATGTCGATAAAGGCATGACTCAATATTCGTTACGCTTTAATTTTGAACGAGAATTAAGTGTTGAAGACTTATTTTTGTATTTAAAACGATCTTTTGATGCAACGCTCATTGCTATTGCCGATCCGTCTAACTGGCAAATTTCTTTAAACCCAAAACTCAATGAACAAGTCAAACCTGGGTATGTGATTTATTACATTGCGGATGAGCGTATTCAATTTATTGATTGGAGCGGTATAAATGTTCAGTAAACTGTTTGGAAAATCTAAAGAAAAACCCGCCCAAAGCTTGGTTCCTGAAATTATGGGTTTACGATTGGGCGGCGCATTTAATTTAGATGAACTAAGAATGCGTTTAATAGAGCCAAAGTTAACCGTAGAAGGTGTTGCCAGAACTCAGTTTATTCAAGCAGTTGGCCGCGTCGTGATGGATGACGACTCTGTTATTTTGCGTTTTTACACCGACGATGATGGATTTTTACAGGTTGTCCTTTCCGGTGGCGAGTCCGAAGAAAATATTACCAATGTTCAACTTTGGTATTTTTACGATACTCAGGGTATCGGGAGTCAACGCGATTGGGATCAGTTATTGAAATCGAGCGTTAGCCAAGAATCTTTCAGTTTAGAAGGTGAGCAATTTTCTCGCTTGTGGACCAGTACCGGGTCAGAATCTCCGCCGGTGGCAATGACAGAAACAACCTACATGGAAAAGGGCAAAACCTCTGAAACTGATCAGTTTGTTATGCTGTACGAGCGCGTTATTGAAGATGGGTTGGTTGAATATGCAATGATTTCTGCCGAAGAAAAAATCATTGATAACAATTACGATCGCTGCGTAGTAAAAAGCACTGGCTTTGATTTAATGGTTTCGGATATTGATATTGTTGGGTAGCGCACCATTTTTTACAGAATAATTATTTTAAAATGCATCTTAAAACACAGTGTTTATTGAATAGTCCCGTTTTATATTGGGCGGGGTTTCTAAGGCTGTTTCAAAAAATTACTGGTTGATTCTCTTTTGATTCATTCAGTGGTAAGAAATGAAAATATAATTTCAATACCATCTCAATGACGTATCATTGCCAGAATTGGTGGCGTATTTTTACATCGCCGGGTGCTCTGGGTTAATTATTCTCAATAAATTAGAGTCACCTCAAAATTTAGTTTGATTGATGATTAAAAATTATTTTTAGAATGAATTCGGGATAAGTGTATGGAAGCTTTGCAAAACTCTCTACTCGGTCTGGGTAATTTTGCCCTTTATTTTGCGATCTCTTTGGTATTTCTCTTCTTATTTAAAGCAATTTACGCTTGGTTTACCCCTCACGACGAATGGAAGCTTGTTAAAGAAGAAAAAAACATTGCCGCTGCTGTGGGTTTCTCAGGAGCAATTATTGGGTTTTGTTTAGCGTTAGCCAGTGCTGCAAGTAATTCTGTATCGATCATTGATTACACTATTTGGGCGGTTGTTGCATTAATTGCGCAGTTAATAGCTTTTGTAATTGTACGCTTTGTGTTTATGCCCAAACTCGTTCAACGTATTAATGATAATGAAATCTCAGCGGGTATTATGCTAGGCGGTACATCTATCGCCGTAGGTTTATTAAACGCGGCCTGCATGACCTATTAATTGGAGCGTGAATCATGAAGAGAACTCGTTCAATTAATTTGCAGCGAATGCGCAAGCTCGACCAATCTACTATTGGCTCAATACTTACTACGCACTTAAAACCAATTGTTGTGTCTGTTGCGGCAGCGACCTTAGTTGCCTGTTCAGATGGCGGTGAAAAAGGGGTTGTATACAGCGATGCCTCCGACTGCATCAGTCAAAATCCCGAACAAGCTGAAACCTGCCAGGCCGCGTATAACGAAGCTCTTGGTAAAGCCAGTGAATCCGGCCCCAAATACTCCACGCTTGAGTCCTGCACCTACGAGTTTGGTGAGCGAAACTGTGTTCCTTACCAAGCGCCAAGTGGGCAGAGTTGGTTTGTTCCAGCCATGGCTGGCTTTATTTTAGCGAATGTTATCGACGACATTACCGATCGTAGACGCTATCAAACCGCGCCACTTTATACCTCTTACTCAAGGCACTCTCCATTTTACGGCCAATGGTCTTCTGTTGATGGCTACGTGTATGGCCCGAGTCGGTACGGATCAATCCGGGTAGATGATTCTGCATTTAAACCAAAACCTAAGGTTACTAAGACAATCGCTCGCGGTGGTTTTGGATCGACTGTTGCCGCCAAGTCGAATTGGAGTAGTAGCTCGTCGAAAAGTGGTTGGGGTTCATCTAAAGGCGGTTGGGGCGGTTAATTGTGCGTCGAATTAAGACGCGGGAGCGAAATGACTGGCAAGGCTTGGCATTAGAGTTTGGATTTAAATTCCACACCATGTATGGCCAAGCCTACTGGGACGAGACGGCGTATTACGAGTTCTCCCTAGAGCAGATTGAGCGCGATATCGAATCTCCCACCGAGGAGATTCACCAGATGTGTTTGCAGGTTGTCGATCGAGTCGTTGACAGCGAAGAGCTTATGGCTTTATTTCAAATTCCATGCGATCAGTGGGATTTGGTTCGAAATTCCTGGAAGCAAAAAGAACCGAGCTTATATTCTCGGCTCGATCTCGCATACAACGGCAGCTCACCGGCCAAACTCTTCGAAAACAACGCAGATACACCGACAAGCTTATACGAATCAGGCTTTTGGCAATGGTTATGGCTAGAGGATAAGATTCGTTCTGCTGAGTTGTCCAATCAAAGCGATCAATTCAATTCTATTCAGGAAAAGCTAATCGATCGTTTCCGATTTTTATCGCAGCACTATCAACAGAATCTGTTTCATTTTTCCTGCTGTAAAGACACCGATGAAGATCGCGGAACCGTTCAATACCTAGAGGACTGTGCTAGAGAAGCTGGTTTAGATAGCGAGTTTGTTTATGTAGAGGATATTGGCTTGGGCTATCTAGAGTCTGAGCAACGGTCGGTTTTTACGGACTCTTCTGATCAAGTCATTGATGTGTTGTTTAAATTGTATCCTTGGGAGTTTATGCTCAGGGAAGATTTTGCCGAGCATCTGGATGAGGCAGGTGTTCGTTGGCTAGAACCAGCCTGGAAGGCGCTCGTATCTAACAAAGCACTACTTCCATTATTGTGGGAGATGTTTCCCCGTCACCCGAATCTACTGCCTTGTTTTTTTTCGGAGCAAGCGGCGATCGATGCGGGACTGAGGCATTTTGTTAAGAAGCCGATTTTTGCCCGCGAAGGCGCTAACGTGAGCATCGTTAATGATGGAAAGGTTACCTTTCAATCAGATGGCCCTTACGGGGACGAAGGCTATATTTTTCAGGCTTACGAACCTCTCCCTCAATTTGACGGCAATTACACACTGATTGGTTCGTGGTTGATAAATGATCAGGCTGCGGGAATTTCGGTTCGCGAAGATACCCAAATCATTACCCAGGATCTATCGCGCTATCTTCCACACTGTATAAAACCTTAGTTTTTATCTAAGTATTTACCCGCCTTATATAATCTCTATCTTGCGCGTTGTTCTCAGAGCCTTTTTTGGCGTATTTTTGATCGGTTTTGATTCCTTTCCTAGAAGATTTTTTAAAAACTAATTTGTTTTTGTTATAAAAAAGGCTCTGATTTTTCTAACTATCGATATAAAAACACCAAAATGAGTGTTTTTAATCGGCGTTCTAATACCAAAATTTGGTTAAATTACGCTCTTTTAATCTCCGCACTGAATGATCGAGAGCGCTTCCTTTGCTGGCTGCGATTCAACTGTAAGTTAGTGCATACAAACTTTTAGATTGATTTTTAATCAAATTAAATTTGTTGCTTTTTTTATCAGCATATTAGTGAAAGTGTGTATTCACTTTTACTCTTGTTTACATTTTTGCGAAATTATCGCAAAAATTCTTTAATAATTTTTTTCTTCTTAATCCCAAATTTTAATGATGGTTCTAACTTGTTGTTTTTAAAGAAAAATAGAACAAGCTAATGGACCCCTAATTTATTTAAAATTTTCCTGTTATGTCGTTTACTCCTCAAATTTGAATTTTTCCAATGCAATCAACGCGCTAAACAATTCTACCCAACTTGACTTTAAGTAGATGCCACTTATAGTGTGCATTAGTGGGAAAAAGTGGTGAATAGTGTATTTTTGTGGAGTTAGCGACTCTCTCGGTGGTAAATGTTCCTCGGCAACCAACTCATCAATATGGACGCGAAAGGCCGGGTGGCTATTCCTACCCGTACGCGTGAGTTATTGAATGACGTTTGTGCCGGTAACATTGTGCTAACAGCGCATACCCAAGATCGATGTTTGCTGATGTACCCAAAACCTCAATGGGATGAAATCTTACCGAAGATCGAAGCTCTGCCAACATTCAATAAGACGGCTCGTAAGGCTAAGTTATTGATGATTGGTTATGCCAGTGAGTTCGAGTTGGATGAAGGTGGTCGGATCTTGATTCCACCGACATTACGAGATTACGCGGGCTTGGAAAAAAAAGTTATGTTGATTGGTCAAGGTAAGAATCTTGAGTTGTGGGGTGAAGAGCAATTCTTTGAGCGATTGGACTCTGAAAGTGACGACGCTATGCCCGAAGAAATGATGTCGTTGAGTTTCTAGGTAAATCTTATATGTCTCAAGAACACTATTCGGTGCTTCTTAAAGAAGCCGTAGAGGCATTGGTTATTACCGATGATGGTTATTACGTCGATGGCACCTACGGTAGAGGTGGCCACTCCGAACAAATTCTATCAAGACTCAATTCGCAAGGTCATTTACTTGCCATTGATAAAGATCCGCAAGCAATAACCGACGCTCGAAAGTTTTCTGAAGATAAACGGTTTGAAATAGCACATGCCTCCTTTGCCGAAATGCAACCGTTGCTTGCAGAGCGTTCAAAAGTTGGTGAAGTGCAGGGTGTTTTACTCGATTTGGGTGTGTCTTCGCCACAACTAGACCAGGCTGAACGAGGTTTTAGCTTTACTCACGATGGCCCTCTGGATATGCGAATGAACACCACCTCAGGAATGAGTGCCAGTGACTGGGTTAACTCTGCTTCTGAGCAAGATATGGTCTGGGTGTTTAAAACCTACGGTGAAGAGCGTTTCGCTAAGCGAATTGCCCGAGCGATTGCCCAGCGCAGATTAGAAACACCATTTACTCGAACCGCAGATCTTGCCGAGGTAGTTGCTGCGGCGAATCCGGCTTGGGAAAAGGGTAAGAATCCAGCAACTCGTGTGTTTCAGGCGATTCGTATTCATGTTAATAACGAATTGGGTGATCTAGAGGCTGCGTTAAATCAAGCCTTGGAAGTATTAGCGGTTGGTGGCCGTTTGGTGGTGATCAGCTTTCATTCTCTAGAAGACCGGATTGTTAAACAGTTTATTCGCAAACAAGAGAAAGGCGAGCAATTACCTAGGGGCTTACCCATTAGAGATGAGCAACTAAACAAGCGCTTGAGATCAATTAGTAAAGCGCAAAAAGCCAGTGAGCAAGAGTTGAATGAAAACATTCGCTCACGCAGCGCGATTATGAGAGTTGCAGAAAAATTAAAGTAAATCTGCTTTCTTTTTTACCTGTCATACAGCAGGTCAGGTGAGTGAAATTTGCTCGATGGAAGTAATCAGTAACTCGATAAAAGTGTTTCGGTAACGGAATTTGAGATGGATACACCGATTAAACCAAATCCAAAGTTAGACACTGTTAAGCCCGGTACTTGGATGGTTACGTTGGTGTGTTTACTTTGGTTGGCCGTATTGGCTTCGGCGTTTGGGGTGATTTATTCAACCCACATAACGCGCATGAATACCAATATCTTGGCGCAAGAACAGTCCAAGTCGTCGGAGTTGCAGTTGCAGTGGGGGCGATATCTCTTAGAAAAGAGCACCTGGGCTGCATACGCGAGAGTTGAAAAAATTGCATCGGACGAGCTCAAAATGTCGGCACCTGATGCAAAAGAAATTGTGATCGTGGCTCGATAATTATCGATCACTGAAAAAACCTATATTTTATAAACGGATAACTGTGGCTAAGCAAGCAACTCAAAAAATTAGGGCTCAAGCGGTACCAGTCCTAGTGCCAAAGTGGCGTTTTTACGTCACGGCGGTAGTATTGCTTGGTTTAGTTGCGGCATTGGCCAGTCATCTTATTCGCTTACAAATTCTTCCCGGAGAAGAACGTGGTTTCGAGTTTTTGCAGTCTCAAGGCGCTGCGAGAACCTTGCGTTCAGAACCTGTTCTTGGATACCGAGGTGCCATAACCGATCGCAATGGCGAACCTTTGGCTGTGAGCACGCCGTTGCTCTCTATAGAAGTCAATCCAAAAATTCTTTATCAGCACCCAGAAACTTGGGCGGATTTAGCTACGGCCAGTGATTACAGTTACAGCGAATTGAAATCCAAACTTGAGCGATATAAAGACAAACTTTATATGTCGCTCAGGCCCAGGTTACCGCCTGATGAGGCGCAAAAAATATTAGATCTAAAAATTCCTGGTGTGTACTCGCAGCAGGAATTTTTGCGATTTTATCCCTCCGCAGAAATCAGTGCTCACCTCGTTGGATTCACCGATTTTGACGACCATGGTTTAGAGGGTTTAGAGCTCGCTTACGACAATCACCTATCTGGCGAGTCTGGCTGGCGGCACGTCGAAAAAGACTTAAAACAACAAGTTATTCGCGAAGTTGGTTTGATTAAACCCGCAAGTGCTGGCAAAGAGTTGCAATTAAGTATCGATTTACGCTTGCAGTATTTCGCGTACAAAGAATTAAAAGCCGCGGTCATTGAGAATAATGCACGCTCTGGATCGGCAATTGTTCTAGACAGCAAAACCGGAGAGGTATTAGCCCTCGTTAATCAGCCTTCATTCAATCCGAATGATCGTAGCGAAGTGGAAAGTGACGAGATTCGAAATCGCGCACTTGTTGATCCCTTTGAGCCGGGTTCAACCATGAAGCCTTTTAGCATAATGGCTGCGATGGAAAAGGGTGTTGTTAATATTAATTCTGTAATTGATACCAATCCTGGTTATTTGCACGTTGGTGGCAAGACCTTTTTGGACCCAGTGAATTACGGAATTATGGATTTAACGAAAATTATTACTAAGTCCAGTCAGGTTGGTACTACAAAAATTGCGCTTAAGACAGGGCCTCAACCTATTCGAGATATGTACTACCGGGTGGGGCTTGGTCAATCCCCCGGCACAGGTTTTCCCGGAGAAACGCTTGGCCAGTTGCCTCAGTATGATCGGTGGCCGAAAGTTACCATTGCTAACTATGGATTTGGTTACGGATTTACCGCGAGTGTTTTGCAGTTGGCCCAAGCCTATAACGTGATTGCCAATGATGGAATTAAAAAGCCGGTCTCACTCTTAAAGGTTCAAGAAGAGCCTGTGGGAGAGCGGGTAATTTCTGAAAAAATCGCTCGCGATATGAAAGCTATGTTAGCCACGGTAACAAAAAAAGGTGGTACAGGTTCACGCGCAGAGCTCGAAAATTATTTAACTGCCGGTAAGTCAGGAACGGCGCATTTAATTGGCAAAAATGGTTATGACGACGATCGCTATCGAGCATTATTTGCGGGTTTTGCACCACTAGATGATCCTAGAGTTGTAGTTATTACGGTTATTTCCGAGCCAAAATCGGGTAAATATTTTGGTGGTGAAGTAGCTGCGCCTGTGTTTGGAAAAATTACCGAAGCTGCGCTGCGAATTTTAGATGTGCCTCCAAGTAAATCTGCGCAACTGCACGCGCGCTCGGAAAATCGTTCTGATAAAGGAGGCTTTTCTTCATGACTAGCCCTCTGAATCTTAGCGAATTGTTGGCTGATATTTCCAATTTGGTTTTGCCAGAAGCTACCGCGAAAATTTGCCCTAAAGACTTGGTTTCTGACAGTCGAAAAATTAGTGTCGGAGATGTTTTTGTTGCCCTAGCAGGTCATCAATTTGATGGCAGAAATTATATCGAGCAGGCAATTCACTCCGGAGCTGTGGCGGTATTATCTGAGGCCGATACCAAGGAACGTATCAAAGATGTTGGCGATGTTTCGGTGATCGAAATTCCCAACTTATTGCAAAAAATCTCATTTATTGCTGCGAAATTTTTTGAATTTCCGGCGAAGAGTTTATCAATATTTGGTGTAACCGGCACAAATGGAAAAACTACCTGCTCGCAACTTTACGCAAATGCTAGGAATTTGTTGAAGCAGCCTTGCGGCGTTATTGGAACATTAGGAGCGGGTATTTTTGGTAACACATTAACATCAACGGGTTTTACAACACCGGATGCTATTAGTGCCCAACGATACATAGCGCAAATGAGTAAGAACATAAGCTTCCTTTCTTTGGAGGTTTCTTCTCACAGTTTGGATCAGTATCGAGTAGATAGTTTGAATTTTACTTCAGCACTATTCACCAATTTAAGTCGTGATCACTTGGATTATCACGGCTCAATGGAAAATTATATTGCCGCTAAACAAAAGCTATTTTTAAGACCGGAACTCCAGAACGCAATTTTCAATATTGATGATTCTGTTGGTGAAACGCTAGCTGCGCACTACCAAGGTAGTGCCACCAGGTTGACCTATTCTGTAGAGAACCCCAAAGCCGACGTTTATGTAAAAAATGCTCGTTATCACTCTTCAGGTGTTGAGGGCGTTTTAGTAACACCAACAGGACAATCTGCTTTTTCGTCTGCATTAATTGGCGAGTTTAATTTAAGTAATTTATTGGGTGTTATAGCTACCTTGTTGGCTGAAGATGTTAGCTTCGAACAGGTTCTGAGCGTAATTCCTGAACTTCGGCCCGTCGCCGGTAGAATGGAAGTGGTTGATAACGACTTACGTTTACCAACGGTAATTGTTGATTATGCGCATACACCCGATGGCTTAGCGAAAGCATTAGCCGCTATGCGAGTGCATTGTAATGGCGAATTAATTTGTATTTTTGGTTGTGGCGGTGATCGCGATCGTGGCAAACGAAAAGAAATGGCTGCTATCGCCGAACAATATAGCGATCAAATTATCGTTACCAATGACAACCCAAGAACAGAGTCTCCACAACAAATTGTTGGCGATATTTTTGAAGGTTTTCAGTATCCAGAAAACGTTATCGTCGAATTAGATCGCAAATCGGCAATTAGAAAGGCCATCGAAATAGCGCAAGTTCAAGATACCGTGTTAATTGCCGGAAAAGGACACGAAGATTATCAAATTGTCGGGACAGAACGTTTAAATCATTTAGACAGTGCTGTTGCTCGTGAAATTTTATCGCAGAGGGCAATGGCATTATGAAATTACTGTTGAGTGAAATTGCAGCCGCAACCGGTGGAAAACTTGTTGGAGACGACATTACGGTAACAACAGTTTCTACAGATTCGCGATCTGTTAATGAAGGCGATTTTTTTGTTGCGCTTGTTGGCAAAAATTTTGACGGCCACAATTTTCTATCACAGGTAGAAAAGTCCGGTGCGCAAGCATTATTGGTCGATCGAATGGTCGATACGACTTTGCCTTATTGTTTGGTTGAAAATACCACTTTAGCCTTTGGTAATATGGCCAGTTTGGCAAGAGAAAAGTGGGCAAAACCTTTGGTGGCTATCACCGGCAGTTGTGGAAAAACCACAGTAAAAGGGATGCTTAGCCGTATTTTATCAAAAGCAGGTAATACCCTAGCAACAGCAGGAAATTTTAATAACGAAATCGGTGTGCCGATCACATTGCTGCGTTTGGAATCAGATCATGAGTACGCAGTTATTGAAATGGGCGCAAACCATCCCGGTGAAATTGATTACTTATCATCGATAGCAAAGCCGGACGTGGCGTTGGTAAATAATGTTTTGCCATCGCATGTAGAAGGTTTTGGCTCTGTGGATGGAATTGCTAAAGCCAAAGGCGAGATATTTTCTAATTTAAAAGCTGGCGGTCTAGCCATTGTAAATTTTGATGACGACTACGCTGACTTTTGGCTAGCAAATCTAGGTGATCAACCTCGTTATTTGTTTAGCCAAAATAATGCAGCGGCGGATTTTTACGCAAGTAATATCGAATTCAAAAAAAATGGCTGTGCACGATTTAAGTTAAACACGCCTGTTGGTCAAGTTGCTGTTGAGCTCGGTGTATTGGGTGATTCGAATATTACCAATGCAGTCGCTGCTTCAGCATGCGCGTTGGCTGCTGGTGCCAGTTTAGAAAATATTGTTGCTGGTCTCACCGAGTTCACCGCTGTTAATGGTCGATTAATGCTAAAGGCAGGACTCGGTGGTTCAGTTGTTATTGATGACACCTACAACGCTAATCCGGGCAGTGTTAAGTCAGCTATTAAGGTGCTCGCAAGTTACGCGGGAGCTAAAATTTTAGTACTCGGTGATATGGGGGAGCTCGGTGAAAATGCCGTAACTTGGCATCAAGAGGTGGGTGCATACGCAAAGCAGTTAGGCGTTAGTTCGCTTTTGACTTGCGGTATTTTAAGTCGTTTTGCAGCGCAAGAATTTGGTGAAAATGCCCAGCATTTCGAAAGTAAACAGATGTTGATCGATTATTTGATGGGTATTTTGAAAGAAAATTATACAGTTTTAGTTAAGGGTTCACGCAGTACCAAAATGGAAGACGTTGTAAAAATCATTGCTGGTGGGAGTATCAACTGATGCTAGTGTGGCTATTTGAATACTTGCAAAGTTTTGCCAGAGGCTTTTCGGTTTTCCAATACATAACCCTACGTGCGATTTTAGGCGTTTTAACGGCGTTAGCGATTTCGCTGCTGCTAGGTCCTTGGATGATTCGCAAATTAAATTTGTTACAAATAGGTCAAGCAGTTCGAAATGATGGTCCGCAAAGTCATTTAAGTAAATCAGGAACTCCCACCATGGGCGGAACCTTAATTCTTGCGGCTATTTTCATTAGCACATTACTTTGGGCCGATTTAGACAACCGATTTATTTGGGTGATTTTAGTTGTGACTGCCATTTTTGGTGCAGTTGGTTGGGTAGATGATTATCGAAAAGTTGTTGAAAAAAATTCTAGAGGCTTACCTGCGCGTTGGAAATATTTTTGGCAATCGGTCGCAGGTATTGGCGCGGCGGTATTTTTATACGTAACAGCGCAGGTACCAGCAGAAACTCAATTATTCGTGCCTTTTTTTAAGAATGTAGCGCTTGATCTAGGCGTTTTCTACGTTGTACTTACTTATTTTGTCATTGTCGGTTCGAGCAATGCGGTGAACCTTACCGATGGCTTAGACGGCTTGGCGATTATGCCGACGGTGATGGTCGGTTCTGCTTTGGGTATTTTTGCGTACTTAGTTGGCCACGCCGAGTTCGCAAATTATTTGCACATCGCAAGTGTTCCCGGTTCTGGTGAGCTGGTTGTGTTTTGCGCGGCTTTAGTTGGCGCGGGACTCGGTTTTTTATGGTTTAACACCTATCCGGCACAAGTATTTATGGGTGACGTGGGCGCTCTGGCTTTAGGTGCGGCACTTGGCACCGTGGCGGTAATTGTCCGCCACGAAATAGTCTTTTTTATTATGGGCGGTGTTTTTGTAATGGAGACCGTGTCGGTTATTTTGCAAGTTGGTTCTTACAAATTAACCGGTCGTCGTATCTTTAGAATGGCGCCGCTGCATCATCATTTTGAGTTAAAAGGCTGGCCTGAACCGCGCGTTATTGTCCGATTTTGGATTATTACAGTAATGCTGGTGCTATTTGGTTTGGCGACATTAAAACTACGTTAAGACGGTATACAAATAATTATCATGACTATGATTGCGACCAATAAATTAACAGCGATCGTTGGGCTTGGCTCAACGGGGTTGTCTGTTGCTCGCTTTTTGAAAAGTCGTGGTGAACGATTTGTAATTTTTGATACGCGCGAAACTCCACCCGGAATTAACGAGTTTTTGGCTGAGTTTGTTGATCACAAGCCGGTACTTGGGAACATAAAATCAAAAGATTTTATTGATTTTGCCCAGCTTATTGTCAGTCCAGGAATTTCTATTGCTGATCCGATGTTTGATGATGCTCGTCAACACGGAGTCGATATTATTGGTGATATCGACTTATTTGCGCGTCATGCAAATGCTCCGATAGTTGCAATTACGGGTTCCAATGGAAAAACCACTGTTACTACACTGGTTGGTGAAATGGCAACTGCTGGTGGACTAAAAGTTCATGTTGGCGGCAACATCGGTATTCCCGCTCTAGATTTATTAAGTAAAGAAAAACCTGACTTCTATATTTTAGAGTTGTCGAGTTTTCAGCTTGAAACCACAAAAATTTTAAACGCTCATGCGGCAGCGGTTTTAAATGTGAGTCGTGATCATCTAGATCGCTACGATAATTTTATGGGTTATCACGCAGCCAAAATGAGAATTTATTTTGGTGCTAAAAATCGCGTTGTTAATCGTGAAGACGTTTTAACCCAAGGCCCCATAACAGAGGGCGTTAAGCAGTACAGTTTTGGCTTAAATAAGCCGGATTTTAATCAGTTTGGAATTTCTGAGTCACAAGGTGAGAGATTTTTAAGTGAGGGCTCACATTTTTGGTTAAATACCAAAGCACTTAAAATTGCTGGTTTACATAATGCTGCAAATGCCCTCGCAGCTATGGCGCTCGTAAAAACTATGGGTGTGTTAAATGAACAATCCATAGAAGCGTTGAAAAGCTTTACGGGTCTTGATCATCGTTGCCAAGTCGTAAAAGAAGTTGCCGGTGTTAAATACATTAATGATTCGAAAGCGACTAATGTTGGCGCGACTCTAGCTGCCGTAAAAGGGTTACTGCCCGAACTTTCAAATGAATCTAAGTTGATTGTCATTCTTGGTGGCCAAGGTAAAGGCGCTGATTTTAAAGAGTTGCTGCCAATTGTTATTCCTCAAGTGAAGGCATTTATTTTAATTGGCGAAGACGCTGACAAAATTTCGGCGGCCCTGCGTTTGGGTTATTCATCCGATCAAGATTTTTCTCAATCGGTTACCAAACAAGATTCGCTAGAAAGTGCAGTGATTTACGCATCAAAAATAGCAAAGACAGGTGATTGTGTTTTGTTGTCACCGGCTTGCGCCAGCTTTGACATGTTCTCGGGCTATCACCATCGAGGCCAAGTGTTTGCCACTGCGGTGGAGGCCCTCGATGATTAATGCCTTGTCAGTTGGTAAAAATAAACTCCAAATAGAGAATCCTCTACAAGGTTTATTTGCTGATAAACAACTACTGATTTTGACTGCAATTCTAGTCAGTATTGGAATTATTATGGTTGCATCCGCATCCATAAGTTTTGCCAACGAAAATTATGGCGACCCTTGGTATTTCTCACGGCGTCACATTATTTTCACTGGATTAGGAGCTTTTGCCTGTTTGGTGGTTGCTCTCATTCCTTTAAAGCTATGGCGAGATTTTGGCTGGCTTATGCTGATTGTCGGAATTGCGTTGCTAGTGTTGGTGTTGTTGATCGGCGTCGAGATTAATCACGGACGACGATGGTTAAGACTTGGCTCGATCAATATTCAAGCATCTGAACTGGCTAAGTTTTGTTGTTTGATTTTTTTCGCTAGCTATTTTTCTAAGTGGCAAGAAAGTATCAGAGCAAATTGGGCAGCGATATTTAAACCGCTCGCCGTATTAGCAGTAATTTCAGCATTAATTTTGGCCGAGCCCGACTTGGGTACTACAGCAGTTTTGGTAATGGCCATTATGGCGATGATGTTTATTGCAGGAATTCGCCTGTGGCAGTGCTTTTTGATGTCGTTTATTGCCTTGGGTGCGTTTGCTTTATTGGTATGGCAAACACCGTGGCGATTAGAGCGAATCAAAACATTTTTAGACCCTTGGGCCGATCAGTTTTCGAGTGGTTACCAGTTGTCGCAATCTTTAATTGGTTTTGGTCGCGGTGAGTGGTTTGGTTTGGGGCTTGGCAATAGTATCCAGAAATTGTTTTTTTTGCCTGAAGCCCATACGGATTTTATCTTTTCCATAATCGCCGAAGAATTTGGTTTTGTTGGCGCTATTTGGGTTATTTTAGTTTTTGCTGCACTGGTGGCTAAAGCCTTTATGTTGGCGAGAGAAGCTATCAATCAAGACGCCGATTTTGCTTGTTTTATTGCTTACGGTGTTGGCGTGATGATCGCTTGCCAAGCATTTATTAATATTGGCGTAGCCGCTGGTTTTTTGCCCACCAAAGGATTGACACTTCCTTTTATTAGCTACGGCGGCAGTAGTTTGGTAGCGAGCATGATGCAAATTGGCTTGTTGCTTCGTGTGCAAAAAGAATTAAAGCAACCGTCGAAAACTCTTGCTGAGGTTCAAGCGTGATGAATAGTAATAACAATCACGCCGTAATTATGGCCGGTGGCACGGGCGGGCATATTTATCCTGCGTTAGCCGTTGCGAGGGAATTAATTGCCAGAGGTTGTTCGGTAACTTGGTTAGGTACTGAGCGCGGATTGGAATCGTCTTTAGTTCCTAAAGCTGGCATTGAGATCGATTACATAAAAATAGAAGGCGTACGTGGCAAAGGTTTGAAGAGTTTACTCAAGGCGCCTTTGTTAATTTTACAAGCCGTTTTACAAGCAAAGAAAATTTTGGCAAAGCGACACGCGAATATTGTTTTAGGTTTTGGAGGATTTGCTGCAGGCCCAGGTGGTGTGGCGGCAAAATTATCCGGGATTCCATTAATTATTCACGAACAAAATGCTGTCGCTGGAACAACCAATAAGTTGTTGTCGCGAATTGCCAATAAAGTATTTACCGCTTTTCCGGGAGTATTCGCAAAAGCAAGTGTTGTTGGCAATCCAGTACGTGCTGAGATTTGCCAAGTTGATGATCCAAAACATCGTTGGGAAGCTTACCCGCCGGAAGAATTTCACTTGTTAATTCTTGGTGGCAGTTTAGGCGCGACAGCGTTAAATGAACAAACCGCCCAGGCTTTAGCGATTTTGACTGAACAAGACCCAGGCTTCTGTAAAAAGATTCGAGTTTTGCATCAGTGCGGTGGTAAAAATTTTGACGAGACGGTAAAAGCCTACGAAAAAGTCAATCTTTCGTTGGGCGAAAGTATTCAGGTGCAACCATATATCGACGATATGCCGCAGGCCTATGCTTGGGCACATTTTATTATTTGTCGTTCGGGCGCATTAACTGTTTCGGAATTAGCCGCTGCTGGTTGTGCTGCTTTGATGGTGCCATTTCCTCATGCGATAGATGATCATCAAACTCAGAATGCAAAATGGTTGGTAGATGCGGGCGCTGGAAAATTGTGTCAGCAAAAAGATTTAAACCCAGAACGATTTGCGCAAGAAATTAAGTCTGCATTTAGCGACTTTAAACAATTATTAGAAATGGCTAACCGTGCGCGACAACTCGCACAGGTTGATGCAGCCGAAACTTTAGCGGTTGCAAGTTTAGAGGAAGCTCGATAATGCCGGCAGGAAACTCCACCTTAATTAATCAGGTACCAGAAATGCGCCGTATTCGACGTATTCATTTTATTGGTATCGGTGGTGCGGGCATGTGTGGTATTGCCGAAGTACTATTGAATCAAGGTTATCAGATAACGGGCTCTGATTTAAAAGCGTCTGATGTAACTCAGCGATTATCCGATTTGGGCGCAAAAATATTTATCGGGCATCACGGTGCTAATGTGGTTGGTGCCGACGTTGTTGTTAATTCCACGGCGATTGATTCATCCAACCCAGAATTAATCAGCGCCCGAGAATACCGCATTCCTGTGGTTAGACGTGCTGAAATGTTGGGCGAATTAATGCGCTATCGCCACGGTATTGCTGTGGCGGGAACTCATGGAAAAACAACCACTACCAGTTTTGTTGCGTCTATATTCGCTGCCGCAGAACGCGACCCCACATTCGTTATTGGTGGATTATTAAATAGCGCAGGTACTAACGCCCAATTAGGTCAGAGCCGCTACTTAATTGCAGAGGCAGACGAAAGTGACGCGTCATTTTTACACTTGCAACCGATGGTTGCGGTTGTAACCAATATCGACGCCGATCACATGGATACTTACGAAGGTGATTTTTCTCGTCTAAAAAAGACCTTTGTGGAGTTTTTACACAATTTACCGTTTTACGGTTTAGCGGTTTTGTGCGGTGACGATGACGTTGTCAGCGAAATAATTCCAGACGTCGCAAGACCAGTGTTGACCTATGGCTTAAATGCAAACTGTGATTTTCGAGCTATCGATATTCAGCAAGAAGCGATGACAACACGGTTTAAGGTAGAAATTCCTGATCGTAACGAACCGTTAGAAATATTTTTGAATATGCCTGGCAAACACAATGTGTTGAATGCTTTAGCTGCAATTGCGGTTGCTGTAGATGAAGGCATTAGTGATGAAGCTATTCAAAAAGGATTATCGGGATTTTCCGGTGTTGGTCGTCGCTTCCAAGTTTTCGGCGAGCTAGAGATCAACGAAGGGAGTGCGATGTTGGTGGACGATTATGGTCATCACCCTCGTGAAGTACAGGCGACTATTAATGCCGTTCGTTCAGGTTGGCCAGAACGTCGATTAGTAATGATTTATCAGCCACATCGATACACGCGCACACGCGATTTATTCGAGGATTTTGTAGAAGTTCTTTCTACGGTAGATGTGTTGATTTTGTTAGAAGTGTACAGCGCCGGAGAAGAAGCTATTACCGGAGCCGATGGACGACATTTAAGCCGCAGTATTCGACTCCGCGGTCAGGTAGACCCCATTTTTGTAAAAAGTATTGAAGGTGTTCCAGAAGTTATCAGAGAAATTGTTCAACCCGGAGATATTGTAATTACTCAGGGTGCAGGAAATGTTGGAACACTGGCTAAAGAATTAGTGAAGCGCAAGCTGAAGTAGGCGTTTGAAATTTATGTCTGTTGAACTGCAAAATAAATTTGGTCGCGTTGGTGTTTTGTACGGCGGTATGTCTGCTGAAAGAGAAGTTTCTCTTGAAAGCGGACAGGCCGTTTATAAAGCATTACAAGGTTTAGGATTAGATGTTGTCGCGATCGATGTGCAAGAAAAAGCCGTAGAAAATATTATGGCAGCGGCGATGGATCGAGCTTTTATTGCACTACATGGTAAAGGTGGCGAAGACGGAACCATTCAAGGTTTGCTGGAGTTTTTAAATATTCCCTACACCGGTAGCGGTGTACAAGCGTCTGCTCTTGCGATGGATAAATTGAAATGCAAACACATTTGGCGATCGCTAGCGTTACCAACTCCTATTTTTGTCGAATTAAATGAGAATAGCGATTGGCAGGTAACAATGGAGGCGTTAAACGGCGCAGCCATGGTTAAACCGGCTCACGAAGGCTCTAGCATCGGAATGTCATTGGTACATTCGGCGGAAGAATTAAAAAACGCCTATGAGTTGGCGAGCAAATTCGATTCTAAAGTATTTGCTGAGCAATTAATCGTTGGTGCGGAATATACGGTTGCTATCTTATCGGGTCAGAGTTTGCCGGCAATTAAACTTGAGACAGACAATGTATTTTACGACTACGACGCAAAGTACATTTCGGAAGATACGCGATATTTAATTCCATGCGGTTTGTCTGATGAGAAACAGTCTGAGTTATCACAGCTGAGCGTTAAAGCTTTTGAAAGTATTGACGGTAAAGGTTGGGGCCGAGTTGATTTTATGGCCGATGACAAAGGTAATTTTTATTTGTTAGAAGTCAATACAGTTCCCGGTATGACCAGCCACAGTTTAGTGCCAATGGCTGCTCGCGCTTCAGGAAAAGATTTTGGACAATTGTGTCTTGCTATTCTCGAAGAAACATTGAGGTAAAAACGAGTGACGACTGCAGTTCTGGATAGAACGTCACAAACACATTTTAAGCGTGAAAGCTCTCGTGTAAAAAATAAAACTGGAGCAACGCGAAAGAAACGTCGTTCTACAAGTAACGGCGAAAGCTCTTTTAGTGGAGCTGTATTGTTAGCATGGATCATTCGCATTTGCGTGTTTTCTATGCTTATAGTTGGTGCGATATTTATTGGTGTTTTTATACGCGAAAAGGTCACGGAGATTACAGATAGGTCGGTGACAGCGGTTTTAATCGATGGTGAATTAAAACAGGTATCCGTCGCGGATTTAGAGCGTTTAGTTGCGCCATTGGTTGATGAAAGTTTTTTAAGCTTGGACTTGAATGCCCTTAAAAAACAACTAGAGCAAGACCCTTGGATTGCGCAGGTAACACTGTCTAGGCAATGGCCGGATAAGCTTCGTGTTGCTGTTGTTGAAGAAACCGCAATCGCGCGCTGGGGAGACACTGGTTTTTTAAACCCAGCAGGTGAAAAAATTATTATTGGTGATAACTCCGCGTTGAGTAATTTACCTCGTTTAAGTGGACCTACAGACTCGGAAATAAAAGTCGCTGAGGCGTTTATGAGCTTCAGTAAAATATTGTCCAATGAAGGTTTGCATCCAACTCAGCTTGAGTTAACCATTGACCACAGTTGGCAAATGATTTTAAGCAATGGTCTTAAAATTAAATTAGGGAAAAAAAATCTGGAATCTCGACTTGAAAGACTAATTACTGTCTACCAAGCTGATTTAAACGATAAAGTAGAAAATATAAACACCATCGATTTACGTTATACCAACGGTATCGCGGTTAGTTGGAATGAAAAGCGAGATAATTCTCTCGAACGCTAGTAGTTTCTTGTTTAGAAAAATTATTTACACAAAGGTTTATTAAAGATGGCGCAAGCCCACGACAACCGAATGATTGTTGGTCTCGATATTGGCACCTCGAAAGTGGTGGCAATCGTGGGTGAAGTATCGCCTGATGGTGACCTAGAAATTATAGGTATCGGCTCTCACAGATCTAACGGATTGAAAAAAGGCGTTGTAGTTAATATTGAGTCTACAGTGCAATCAATTCAGCGTGCTATTGAAGAAGCTGAATTAATGGCGGGTTGCCAAATACATTCCGTATACGCAGGTATTGCTGGCAGTCACATTAATAGCTTGAATTCACACGGCATTGTTGCCATTAAAGATCGTGAAGTTTTAGACCAAGATTTGGAACGTGTTATCGATGCAGCTCAGGCTGTGGCAATTCCAGCGGATCAAAAAATCCTGCACATACTGCCGCAGGAATATTTAATCGACGATCAAGAAGGTGTTAAAGAACCTTTAGGTATGTCGGGAGTTCGACTCGAAGCAAAAGTACACTTAGTAACCTGTGCAGTAAACGCGGCACAGAATATAGAAAAATGTATTCGTCGCTGCGGATTAGAAGTCGAAGATATTATTTTAGAGCAGCTTGCATCCAGCTATTCGGTATTAACTGAAGACGAAAAAGAGCTTGGTGTGTGTTTGGTTGATATTGGTGGCGGCACTACAGATATCGCAGTATTTAGTGAAGGTGCAATTCGTCATACCGGTGTTATCCCTATTGCTGGTGATCAGGTAACTAACGATATTGCGATGGCGTTACGCACTCCAACACCTCACGCTGAAGAAATTAAAATTAAATACGCTTGCGCGCTCGCTAAACTCACAGGCGATGATGAAAGCATAAAGGTACCAAGTGTTGGCGATCGCAAACCTCGTGATTTATCTCGTCAGGCTTTAGCCGAGGTTGTTGAGCCTCGCTACGATGAATTATTTACCTTGGTGCAAGCGGAGCTGCGACGCAGTGGTTATGAAGATTTAGTAGCGGCGGGAATCGTTTTGACCGGAGGTACTGCCAAAATGGAAGGTGCTGTGGAATTAGCCGAAGAAATTTTCCATATGCCTGTACGTTTAGGTGCACCACAAAATATTCGCGGTTTAACGGATATTGTTGATAACCCAATTTATTCCACCGGTGTTGGACTTTTATTGTACGGATTAAAAGCTCAAGCCAGTGGCGGAGAGCGCGTTGCGGAAAAAAATTCCAATAATTTATGGGGCAGAATTAAAAAGTGGTTTGATTCAAATATGTAAGTACCGAATTTGTTTTTGAAAAAGTTCATCAGGGCAAAGCAAAAAAATTTAATTAAAATTAGAGAGGGGACGTTATGTTTGAGCTGGTTGACAGCATTCCTCAGAATGCAGTGATTAAAGTGATTGGAGTTGGTGGCGGTGGCGGTAATGCCGTCAAGCACATGATTCAAAGCGATATTGAAGGCGTAGAATTTATTTGTGCAAACACCGACGCTCAAGCACTTAAAAATGTTGACACTAAAACAGTCTTACAGTTAGGTCAGGGTATGACCAAAGGTCTTGGCGCTGGTGCGAATCCAGATGTGGGTCGCCAAGCTGCAATGGAAGATCGTGATCGAATTGCTGAAGTGTTAAATGGTGCCGACATGGTATTCATCACCGCTGGCATGGGCGGTGGTACTGGTACCGGTGGTGCTCCAGTGGTAGCAGAAATTGCTCGCGAAATGGGAATTTTAACGGTTGCGGTTGTGACCAAGCCTTTCCCATTTGAAGGTAAAAAGCGCATGAAAATAGCCGAGCTAGGTATTGCCGAGCTTGAAGAACGAGTGGATTCGCTGATTACCATTCCAAATGAAAAATTATTGTCTGTGTTGGGTAGTTCAACGTCTTTGTTAGACGCTTTCAAAGCAGCTAACGATGTTTTATTAGGTGCTGTGCAAGGTATCGCAGATTTGATTATTCGTCCTGGAATGATCAACGTCGATTTTGCAGACGTTCGCACTGTAATGTCTGAAATGGGTATGGCAATGATGGGTACCGGTTTTGCGAAAGGTGAAAACCGTGCTCGTGAAGCCGCCGAAGCTGCCATCCGTAGTCCTTTATTGGATGACATTAATCTTGAAGGCGCCCGAGGCATCTTGGTTAACATCACCGCAGGTATGGATTTATCCTTGGGTGAATTCTCCGAAGTGGGTGACACCATTGAAGAATTTGCATCTGGTGATGCAACTGTGGTTGTTGGAACTGTTATCGATCCAGATATGTCTGGTGAGCTTCGCGTTACTGTTGTGGCAACTGGTTTGACGAATATTTCTGAGGTCGCTGCCGCGAAACCTGCGCAAGTAAGCAAAGTTATTGATAACTCTATTGCAAATACTTTAGCGAAACCCGATTACAACAGCTTAGATCGTCCTACTGTTATGCGTAAGCAACAGTCAACTCGTGTTTCTGCGGGTAACGGTCAGTCGGCAATGGGTGCTGCGGTTCAGAAACCAAAACCAATGGATGACAAAGATCTCGAATATCTTGATATTCCAGCATTTTTACGTCGCCAAGCAGATTAAAACTCGCTTGATTTGACAGGGAAGGCGTATTTCTGCCCAACTTATCCGAACTAAGCAATTTATATTCGGTCTGTTGGGCTGGCATTCAGGTGTTTGTTGTCACTATAACAACTCTGGTAACATTGCCGTCAATTTTTACTTAGTACCAAAATTACAATCATGGTTTTGGTACGCTATTGGAGTTTCGTCTTCTCGATGATCAAACAGCGAACTTTAAAAAACGCAATTCGCGCAACAGGTGTTGGTTTACACACCGGTGAAAAAGTCTATTTAACACTTAAGCCTGCTCCTGTTGATACGGGGATTATTTTCCGCAGAACAGACATAGAGCCAAATGTTGATATATTGGCAAATGCAGAGAACGTAGGCGACACGACCCTCTCTACCACCCTGATGAAAGGTGATGTTCGTGTTTCTACAGTTGAGCATTTATTGTCTGCGATGGCAGGCTTAGGTGTAGACAACGCAATTGTGGAAGTGAGTTCGTCAGAAGTTCCTATTATGGACGGTAGCGCTGGCCCGTTTGTATTTTTAATCCAGTCGGCTGGTATACAAGAACAGCCTGCGGCGAAAAAATTCATTCGTATCAAGCGTAAAGTCTAGATATCTGAAGGCGACAAGGTTGCGGAGTTTTTGCCATTTGATGGCTTCAAGGTATCTTTTAGTATCGATTTCGATCATCCGGTCTTTAAAGATCGCGTTGCGCGAGCAGAGGTTGACTTCTCTAGCACCTCATTCGTTAAAGAAGTTAGCCGAGCTAGAACGTTTGGCTTTACTCGAGACTTTGAATACCTTCGCTCTAAAGGTTTGGCCAAAGGCGGTAGTGTCGATAACGCCATTGTTGTTGATCAGTACCGAATTCTTAACGAAGACGGTTTGCGTTACGAAGATGAATTCGTAAAACATAAAATATTAGACGCCATTGGTGACTTGTATTTGTTGGGTAACAGTTTAATTGGTGAATTCCGAGCTCATAAATCGGGCCATGCTTTAAACAATAAGTTACTGCGCGAATTGTTGAAGCAGGAAAACGCTTGGGAAGTTGTTACGTTCGAAGAAGAGCAAAGTGCTCCAATTTCGTACATTAAGCCTATCATGGCTGCTTCTTAACGGATTTTTTTGAAATTGGGGTAGGTTGATCATCACTACCCCATTTAATGGAATACACTCAGCTAATTCACTTCAGATGATTTCTCCACCAGAGCACGCTGTCTAGGTTTTTCAGTTGCACACTTCAATGGTTTTCTCAGGTTCAGCCATATATTAGGCGTTGAGAATGATAACCTTGTCACAAATAAAAACATTGCTACACGATATCTCGTAAACTCTTGAGATTTCTTTAGAGATTTGAACCTGTATTGACCATAATTTCATGTCATAGATAAATTTTGCTGGAAATTTATTCAAGTATTAGTTTTCACGAATTTCTATAATACCGATTTAATACCATCGGAGTAGTTGTCACTGGCAACACCTTTTGGCATTATCTCAGGCCATAAATGTATGGCTGTTTCAGTATCAACCGTTATAAGTATCGTTAACACGCAGAAATTTCTGTAGTTAACGTTAGTTTTATTGCATATACCTTCGGTTGAATAGGTAATTGGTTTCTTGATTAGGGTTTTTCAGCTTTGTAAGTTATGAAAATTATTGTTGTCGGAAAAAACAAAGCCACGAAAACCTATACAGTGAGTGGTTGGACTCGCGCGGTTTTATCGATTTGCTTGCTCGGTATGCCTTTAGGTGTTGGCGCTTATCTGGGCAACCTAGTATCGTCTACTAACGGCTCCGACATTTTAGATCATGAAACTACCGCCGCTTGGAAAGCCTCCCTCGATCAACAAAAAGAATCTATTGAAGAAAGTAAGCGTGAAGCCAGTGAAAACATAGCGGCGCTTACTTTACGAATGGCTGAACTCCAAGCTCGACTGGTTCGCTTAGATGCTCTTGGTGAGCGACTGACTACGGTTGCTAGTCTTGATGCCGGTGAGTTTGATTTTAGTCAGCAACCCGCACTGGGTGGTCCCGAACTTCCGGGTGATGAAGGTAACAGCACATTTGTTCCCCCCAGTTTTGTCGATGTTATCGACGACCTAGCCAAACAAATTGAAGATCGAGAGCAACAGTTAGAAACATTAGAAGCTCTGATCGCAAATCGAAAAATTCAAAACGATGTCTTTATTGCTGGCCGACCTATTAAAAAAGGTTGGATGTCTTCCCGCTTTGGCAGACGAACAGATCCCTTCAATGGCGGCATTTCTTGGCACAGCGGCGTTGATTTCGCCGGTCAGTTAAATTCTGAAGTTGTAGCGGTCGCCTCTGGTGTTGTAACTTGGTCCAGTGAGCGCAGCGGTTATGGCCAGTTGGTTGAAATTAACCATGGCTCGGGTTTTTCTACCCGCTACGCGCACAATAGCGAAAATCTCGTAAAAGTTGGCGACGTCGTCAAAAAAGGACAGACAGTTGCCTTAATGGGAAGCAGTGGTAGGTCAACAGGTCCCCATGTGCATTTTGAAGTGTACAAAAATGGCCGCGCTGTTGACCCTTCTTCTTATATTCACCGAACTCATCGGAAGTAACCCTCCCTTTCGCTTGCTAACGTAAGCACCTTCCTGTTTACTGGCGCCCTTTGCTGGCCCATGTCGCCCTAATGGATTTTTTACGGAAATTGTAATGATAGGTAATGTCTTTAAAGCCGTATTTGGCACGAAAAACGATCGTGAAATTAAGCGCATGAGGCGCATAGTCACAAACATTAATGCGTTTGAAGACGAATACATAAAGCTCTCAGACGAGCAGATCAAAGAAAAAACAGTAGAATTTAAGCAGCGTTTTCAAAACGGTACAACTCTCGATAGCTTGCTTCCTGAAGCTTTTGCTTTAGTGCGAGAAGCGGGTAAGCGAACCCTAGAGATGCGTCACTTTGATGTTCAGATGATTGGTGGAATTACGTTGCACGAAGGGCGTATTGCTGAAATGCGTACCGGTGAAGGTAAAACCCTAATGGCTACTCTGCCGGTGTATTTGAATGCATTGTCTGGCAAAGGTGTTCACGTCGTTACCGTGAATGATTACCTTGCTCGCCGTGACGCGGAATGGATGACTCCTCTTTACAACGCGTTAGGTATGGAAGTCGGCACAATCTATTCGATGCAAGACCCAACCGAGAAAAAACTAGCCTACGCGGCCGATATTACCTACGGAACTAACAATGAGTTTGGTTTCGATTATTTGCGCGACAACATGGCATTGACGCTTTCCGATAAGGCTCAACGACCTCTTAATTTTGCTATTGTTGACGAAGTTGACTCTATTTTAATCGACGAAGCGCGAACACCACTGATCATCTCCGGCGCTGCTCAAGACAGTTCGGCAATGTATCGCGCCATTAACCTTTTGATTCCTCTGCTTACACGTCAAGAGGAAGAAATCACAGAAGAAATGGATGCACAAGCGCTCGCAAACATTGGCCATTACTTTGTTGATGAAAAAAGTCGCAGTGTTGAATTGACTGAAGTTGGTCATCAGGAAGTTGAAAACCTTTTGGTTAGCAATGGTTTGCTTCAAGAAGGCGATAGTCTTTATTCACCGACCAATCTTGGCTTGTTGCATCATGTACACGCTGCGTTACGTGCACATTCTATTTTCCAGAAAAACATTCATTACATCGTTCAAAACGGTCAGGTGATGCTAATCGATGAGCACACAGGTCGAACCATGCCTGGGCGTCGTTTATCGGAAGGCTTGCATCAAGCACTAGAAGCGAAAGAGGGTCTGCAAATTCAGGCAGAAAGCCAAACTCTTGCTTCGACAACCTTCCAAAATTATTTCCGTTTATACAACAAATTGTCGGGCATGACCGGTACAGCAGATACGGAAGCGGTTGAGTTTCACCAAATTTACGGCTTGGATGTGGTTGTAATTCCAACCAATAAACCCATTGCACGTCAAGATTTGAACGATTTAGTCTTTTTATCGTTGGAAGAAAAGTACGATGCAATTGTTGAAGATATTAAAAGTTGTATCGAGAAGAAAGCACCTGTTTTAGTTGGTACAGCATCTATTGAAACCTCTGAAATTATGTCGGCTCGTTTGAAAAAGGCAGGAATTCAACATCAGGTTTTAAACGCCAAATTCCACGAAAAAGAAGCGGAGATTATCGCGCAAGCGGGTCGTCCGGGAGCCGTTACCATCGCTACTAACATGGCCGGCCGCGGTACCGATATTATGCTGGGTGGTAACTGGGAAGCAGAGGTTGCTCATTTAGAGAATCCAACCCAAGAGCAGATTGATGCGATTCGAGCAGATTGGCGAGAGCGTCACCAACAGGTTTTAGATTCTGGTGGCCTTCATATTATTGGTACAGAGCGTCACGAATCGCGTCGTATCGACAATCAGTTGCGTGGTCGTTCTGGTCGTCAAGGTGATCCCGGCGTAACCCGTTTTTATCTATCTCTTGAAGATAACCTAATGCGTATTTTTGCGTCCGATCGTGTACGCAGCATTATGAAAGCGATGGGGATGGAAAAAGGCGAAGCCATTGAAGCAAAAATGGTTAACAACGCCATTGAAAAAGCTCAGCGTAAAGTAGAAGGTCGAAACTTTGATATTCGTAAAGCGCTTCTGGAATACGATGATGTTGCTAACGATCAGCGTCAGGTTATTTATCGTCAACGTGATGAAATCCTTTCAGCGGATTCTATCTCTGACACAGTTAATGCGATTCGTGATGATGTTGTTGCCGATTTATTCCGTACCTCCGTGCCGCCGCAAAGCGTTGAAGAGCAGTGGGATATTCCCGAGCTGGAGCGTAATCTAGAAGTAGAGCTCGGCATTAAGTTACCTGTTCAACAATGGCTCGACGAAGATAAGTCTTTGCATGAAGAGTCTTTGCTAGAGCGTATTCAAGCAACCGCAGAACAAGCCTGGAAAGAAAAAGCTGAGCTCTTTGGCGAGATCGTGGTGGATATTGAACGCCGAGTTATGCTGCAAGTATTGGACACTCTTTGGAAAGAGCATTTGGCGAATATGGACCATCTTCGTCAAGGCATTAACTTAAGAGCCTACGCTCAGCGTAATCCAAAACAAGAATACAAGCGTGAGTCTTTCGAGCTGTTCCAATCTTTGTTGGATAATGTGAAGCTTGAAGTCACTAAGATGCTTTTTAGAATTGAGCCTATCTCTCGTGAGCAAGTTGAGGAGATGGAGCGTCGCCAGCGAGAAATGCAAGAAAGTATGGCGATGTCCATGGAACATGCCGAAGCTAACGCTTTAGCCGAAGAATCCTCAGCTGATGATGCTTCAGGAATAGAGACGATGCGAAGAATGGAACCCAAAGTTGGTCGTAATGATCCTTGCCCTTGTGGTTCCGGCAAAAAATACAAACAATGTCATGGTCGATTAAGCTAAAATTAATAGCTATTGATCACAGCAAACTCAGTAGGGAAGCTTGATAGCTTCCCTATTTTTGTTTGTGACCATCGAAATTATTCAGCCGAAGCGTTAGATAAATAGGTAAGAAATTATGGCCGTTGATGGATTCGAATTTCCTGAAATGCATACCGTTGCAGGTTTTAAAATGGGTTGTGCTTTTGCCGATGTGAAGGGGCGCAAACCTGCTGTAATTGAAAAGGACGACTTAGTCTTAATGACTTTCCCAGAGGAGTCCACGGTAGCAGGCGTTTTTACCAAAAACGCATTTTGTGCTGCACCAGTGATTGTTTGTAAAGAAAATTTGAGCGAAAACATACGGGCTCTAGTCATTAATTCTGGTAATGCCAACGCCTGCACTGGCGATAGGGGCTTAACCGACGCCCGAACCATCGATCAAAAGGTGGCAGAAGTTCTATCGATACAAGAGAAACAAGTTTTACCGTTTTCTACTGGCGTGGTTGGTGAGCATTTGCCAGTCGAGCGAATTACCTCGACTATTCAAGCCGCAGCCGACGATCTGAAGGAAGCCAATTGGACGCGTGCAGCACGAGGTATTATGACAACCGATACACGTCCAAAAGGTGCGAGTGTCACCATCGACGTAGGCGGTGAAACCATTACCATTACTGGAATCAGTAAAGGTTCTGGCATGATCAAGCCGAACATGGCAACCATGTTGGCTTATGTTGCGACCGATGCAAAAGTTGAAAAGCAATTACTTCAACAATTATTGGTAGATGCGGTTGATCAAAGTTTTAACCGCATTACGGTTGATGGTGATACTTCTACCAACGATTCGTGCATATTGGTAGCGACTTCGCAAAGTCGTGCCTCCGAGATAAAAACAGAAAACTCCGAAGCTTATCTGGCATTTGTTGCGGCATTAAACTCTGTGATGCTGATGTTGGCGCAGGCGATTGTTGCCGATGGCGAGGGTGCTACCAAGTTGGTTGCGGTAAAGGTAGAGCATGCTGAATCTAATAAAGAAGCTTTACGTGTAGCTTACTCAATTGCACATTCACCTCTGGTAAAAACCGCATTATTTGCTAGTGATCCTAACTGGGGCCGTATTGTTGTGGCTATCGGTTACGCAGGTGTTCAGGGTTTGGACGTTTCTAAAATTGATGTTCATATTGGCTCTGTCTTGATTGTCGAAGCAGGCCAAAGAGCGCCAAGTTATTCCGAAGCACTGGGTCAAAGTGTATTTTCTCAAGATCGCATTGATATTACGGTTGATTTAAAGCGTGGTGACAGTAACGAAACGGTGTGGACCTCCGATTTGAGTTACGATTACGTAAAAATTAACGCTGAATATCGCTCATAACTATACCCTCTATTTTTATGAAACGAGTAAACGTAGCCGTTGGTGTTATTACCAACGGTTCTCAAGTCCTAGTTGCAAAGCGTGCAGACCATCAGCATCAGGGTGGTTTGTGGGAATTTCCAGGCGGAAAAATCGAAGAGGGTGAATCTACGGAGTCGGCGTTGATCCGCGAGCTTTCTGAAGAACTTGGTATTGTTCCAACACAATGCCAGCCTTTAATACAGATAAATCATGATTACAGCGACAAATGTGTACATCTTGATGTGTATTGGGTTTTGGCGTTTAGCGGCATACCTGAAGGCAAAGAAGGTCAGCCGCTTCGTTGGGTGGCAGTCGAAGAATTATCTTCGTTGCAATTTCCAAAAGCTAACGAACCAATCTTAAACGAGATTTGTAAAAGTCATTCTTTGCTCAAATAAACCTCTTACGCACAGATCAGTGAATATTTTTACGGTTCGTGAAATCTGCTATCAAATCGTCAGACAGGAGGTCATCATAAACGGAGCTGCCAGGAATCCGCTGATTTTCTGATGCCCATTCTCCCAAATCAATTAACTTGCACCGCTCACTGCAAAATGGTCTGTGTGGGAATTTATCACTCCACTCAATTTCTTTTTTACAGGTTGAGCAGGGTAATTTGATAGGTTTTTTGGAATTCTGTTTGGTCATGATGAGTCTTTAAAAAACGTAGGTTCGTTGATGGTGTGGGCAGCATTAACACTGATAAAAATTTATTCGCTCAGCTTAAGATAGCGTTGATGCAAATCATCAACTTGATGGTACAGATAATCTAATTCTTGATCATTTGTAATAACATCGTCGGCAATGCTCAGTCGTTGTGCTCTGCTTGCTTGGTTCGCCAATATAGATCTGGTTAAGGCTAAGCTTATGTTATCGCGAGATTGAGTTCTTTCAAGTTGAACCTCTTCGGGTACATCAATAACCAAAACTCGATCAACGATATTGTGTTGTTGCGTTTCAAATAATAATGGCGACGTGTAGATCACATACTGGCTGTTAGCGCGATCAATCTGAGCCTGAGTTTCCGTTTTAATTAAGGGATGTAAAAGTGACTCTAGCCAAACTTTTTCGTCAGGGTACTCGAAAATGATGGCCCTAAGTCTGGCTCTATTTAACGTTCCGTCGAATAAAATAATGTCGTCGCCAAAGTGTTGTTGTATTTGGGATAGTGCCGGAGAATTCGGTTCTACCACTTGTCTTGCGACAATATCGGCGTCAACGCATACAATTCCTAATTGCTCAAACCTAGAGCAGGCTGCGGATTTACCGCTGCCAATTCCACCGGTCACACCAACGACAAATTTTCTGGATTTTTGCTCAGCCACGGCAATATCTACAAGTAACTCAGATACAGTTGGGTGAGTTCATCGCCCCAAAAAAAAGCGACCCAGCCTGCGCCAGCTAAATAAGGCCCAAATGGAATAGGTTCACTTCTATTTTTGCCGCTAAGTTGAAGGATCAGCGTGCCAATAATTGCACCCAGACCGGCAGATATAATAATAATCAGTGTTAATTGTTGCCATCCACACCAAGCGCCTAAAGCGGCCAGTAATTTAAAATCACCGTAACCCATACCTTCTTTACCGCGTAGAATTTTAAAAACCCAAAAAACGCTCCATAAAGATAAGTATCCCGCAGCGGCACCTATAACTGCACTGTGAAGATCGGTGAACAGATTTTGAGTATTGGCTAAAAGACCAAGCCAAAGCAGTGGCAGGGTAATATTGTCGGGTAATAATTTGTGGTCGGCATCAATAAGCGTTAAGCAAATCAAACTCCAGGTGAATATAAGCCCTAATAAAAGCTCAATTCCAAAGCCCAGCTGCCAGGCGACTAATCCAGATAACACACCGGTTGTAGTTTCGACCAGAGGGTAGCGAACAGAGATAGATATTTTACAGCTAGAGCATTTCCCTCTTAAAAACACATAACTGATGATGGGAATGTTTTCCCAGGGTTTGATGGCATGACCGCAGTTGGGACAGGTAGAGTGAGGAACGGCTAGGTTGAAAGGCGTTTGATTGGTGGTGTCAGACTCCGGTTGGACATCCAAAAATTCGCAGCAATCGCGTTTCCATTGTCTTTCAAGCATTATCGGCAGGCGATAAATAACGACGTTTAAAAAACTGCCAACCGTTAGCCCTAAAATAACAACCGCCGGTAGTAACACCAGCGGTTGAGAAAATAATACTTCCATGAATTTTGTTCGTTGTTAATTTAAATAGCTTGGCCGATTTGAAAAATAGGCAAGTACATCGCAACCATAAGGCCACCGACAAGAATACCTAAAACGGCCATAATCAGTGGTTCTAGTAAAGTTGTTAGGTTATCGACTTGGTTATCAACAGATTCTTCGTAAAAAGATGCAACCTTATCAAGCATATCATCAAGAGCACCCGACTCTTCACCAATAGCCGTCATCTGTAACAACATGGATGGAAATTTATTGGTAGCTCGCATGGATGTGTTGAGCTGAATACCGGTTGCAACTTCGTCCCTAACGCGCAACGTGGTCTCTTCATAAATCATATTGCCGGTCGCGCCAGCTACTGAAGTTAATGCATCGATTAACGGAACACCGGCAGAAAATGTTGTGGACAGGGTTCGAGCAAAACGCGCAATAATGGACTCGAAAACAATATTACCGACAATAGGAAGCTTGATGGTGTATTGATGAACAACGCGTCGAACAGCGCTAGATTTTTGGACGGCTTGGTTGAACGCAAATACCCCGATAACGGTACCAATTAAAATAATAAGCCACCATTTTTGAACGCTTTCCGACAGGTTTAACACAAACAGCGTAAATGCGGGTAGATCTGCGCCAAAGCTTGCGAAGGTTTCCGCGAATTGAGGTACTACCTTGACCAACAAAATACCCGTAACAACTAAGGCGACAACGACAACGGCAATGGGATAAGTCAACGCCTTTTTAATTTTGGCTTTCATGGCCTCGGTTTTTTCTTTATAGGTCGCAATCCTGTCCAACATGGTTTCTAGGGCGCCGGATTGTTCGCCTGAATCAACGAGGTTGCAAAATAATTCATCAAAATATTTGGGATGCTTTGATAACGCTGCAGCAAAGCCATTACCGGAAGCCACATCTTCTTTAATTTCTAGCACCAAAGATTTCAGCGTCGGATTTTCAAGACCGTCTGCAACAATATCGAAGCTCTGTACTAGAGGCACACCCGCTTTCATCATGGTGGCCATTTGGCGAGTGAAAATAGCAATGTCTTGCGGTTTGACGGATTTCTTACCGCCCCCAAATAATGGCTTAGCCTTTTTCTTAACTTGGCCCGGTGTAATCCCTTTTTTTCGTAACTGAGCCTTTACCAACGCAGAGCTGCTACCTTTCACCTCTCCTTGGATTTTATTGCCTTTTCGGTCGACGCCTTTATAGACGAAAACGGAATCATTGGTTGCCGTTGCCATACGTTAATCCTTCGTCACTCGGTTTGCTTCTTCGAGACTGGTTAAGCCTATAGCGGCTTTGCGAAGAGCAGAGATTCTTAAGTTATTGAAGCCTTCTTTTCTTGCTTGGTCGGCAATCTGAATGGAGTTGCCGCCCTCCATTATAATTCTTGAAATCGAATCTGTGATGCGAACAACTTCATATACGCCAACACGGCCTTTATAACCATTATTGCACTGAGCGCATCCTACAGGGTGATACAGTTCTATCTCCGACCTCTCCATGCCGATATCGTCAAAACCTTCTTCCGACAGAATTTCGTCGGGAATGTCATCCGCAGGTCTTTTACAGTGGGTGCACAGTCGTCTTGCCAAGCGTTGTGCAATGATGACACTCACTGAGGTTGCAACGTTAAACGCAGGTACGCCCATATTTAATAAACGCGTTAGGGTTTCTGGGGCGCTGTTGGTGTGCAAGGTAGATAATACCAAGTGTCCGGTTTGTGCAGCTTTAATCGCAATTTCAGCGGTTTCTAGATCTCGAATTTCCCCCACCATCACAATATCGGGGTCTTGTCGTAGGAACGATCTTAGTGCCTCCGCGAAGGTTAATCCCACGCGAGCATTCATGTTAACTTGGTTAATGCCTTCTAGGTTAATTTCTACAGGATCTTCTGCGGTAGAAATATTACGCTCTTCGGTATTAAGAATGTTTAAACCCGTATACAACGATACCGTTTTTCCTGAACCCGTAGGGCCAGTTACTAAGATCATACCCTGAGGCTGAGCAAGAGCATCGAGATAAATTTTCTTTTGGAATTCTTCGTAACCAAGCGCGTCGATACCCAATTTAGCACTGCTCGGGTCGAGAATACGCAATACGATTTTTTCACCAAACAACGTAGGTAGAGAGTTCACACGAAAATCGATGGCACGAGTTTTCGAAATCTTCATTTTAATCCGGCCATCTTGTGGAACTCGCCGCTCACTGATGTCCATTTGTGACATGACTTTTAAACGGGCTGAAATGCGCGTAGCAAGATTAACAGGCGGACGAGCCACCTCGATTAAAATACCGTCGCGTCGGTATCTTACGCGAAAGGTTTTTTCGTAGGGCTCAAAGTGAATATCGGACGCTCCACCTTTAATGGCATCAAGTAGAACTTTATTCACAAATCGAACAATTGGAGCCTCGTCTACCTCTGAGGTGTCTTCTTCGCCGTTTCCATCTTCAACGGCTTGAACGTCAAGATTTTCTAGCGACTCATCTTCCAATCCTGAGATGTTATTAATATTTTCATCTTCTTGATTGAGATAGGCCTCAATGGCCTTTTGCAGTTTGTCGCCTTCAATAAGTACAGCTTCGGTGCTTAGGCCGGTATTAAACTTAATTTCGTCGATGGCGCTTAAATTAGTTGGGTCCGACAGGCCTATAAAAAGCCGATTACCGCGCTTGAACAGCGGCAGTGTATGGTGCTTTTGAACCAACTTGTTGTCGATTAATCCCCGAGGTATGGCGTCGGGGCGAATTGCATCAATATCAAAGATTGGTGTACCAA
>CALMJT010000191.1 GCA_937864365.1 uncultured Alteromonadales bacterium
GGACGACATAGGCAGTCGGGTTTCAGTGCCAACAAGGCTTTTGTCCGGTTGATTGACTTTGTTTGGTGAATGAACCTCTGAAGCTTCTCCTTTTTATCTCTCCTCAGCAAAATCGATTGCTTCGTAATGCGGCATTTTTCTTCATGCTGAGCTTAAAACTCGTGGTATATGTGAGTTTGTGTATGCGGTTATCCGATAATTTGCAGTTTCTACCCAATTTACTGCTTTTTTTTAAAATTTTAGAAGATACCTTTATTACACGAAAACTCCTGCCTTTTAGATTTATTGGGCGCCACACTTGATGATAATACTCTTGGCTTAAGTTCTTAGAATAGGACATAGATTTCGCGGTAAAAATCTTGTCTGACTGGGAAGGAGTAATTTAACTCGTTTTTTTTTGGCGCGTATAATTACATTTTGAACAAACGCGCTATAATAGACGAACCAGATCCACAAAATAATAAAAGCTAATTTATTTAGGTAGTTGAGGAAATACTAATGGCTAAAGCAAAATTTGATCGTACTGAAGTAGTTCATGCTGCGACACAGTTATTTTGGCAGCGCGGTTATCAAGCTGCTTCTATGCAAGACGTTTTTCAGGTAACCGGTTTACAACCAGGCAGTTTATACAATGCCTTTGGTAGTAAAGCAGGCTTATTTGAAGAGACAGTAAGACACTATTCTAAGATTTCTTTTGAGAGAGTTTCAGAAGAGTTAACCAGCGCCCCGTCTATTGACGTTGGTATTTGCAGTGTACTTTTGAGAATGATTCGGGAATCTACTGAATCTGAATTCTGTAGCTGTTTTTTGGTGAAAAGTCAGTTAGAGCTTAAATCCAGTGGTGACGAGGCGCTAGCTTCTGTTGTTGCTGAACAGTTGAAAAAGCTAGAAACTATTTTCAGTGAAGCATTGCAAACGGGCCAGTCTGAAGAGGCCGTAAACGCAAAAACAACCAGTTTGTTGTTAAACATGTTTGGTTTGCGTGTATATGGTTACCTTGGTTACGGATATGATCATTTGTTGCAAGGTGTTCGAGAGTCGTTGTCATGGTTGCCATGGGACGAAGCTCTTACACTGCCTGTAAACGCTTATCCAGCACAAAGTATTCAGTAATATTTTGAAGCAGTCACGCTTGTATCGTATGTCTTTATGTTGATATACAGATACAAGCGGATGCTTATTAAATGACGCAATCTATTTTCCCTTCAGTTTTTTCGCCAATCTGTAAAATTCTATTCACCTATTTTCAGAATCAATTTCGGTTAAACTCATAATCCCAGTATTAATTTACATTATTAATTGAGATCTATTGATAGGTTTTTAATGCTTCTGGAAGTGTCTTTAATACGGTAACTACTTTTTCAGGGTTATTTTCTAATTTGGATAATAAAATTCCGCCCTGCATCATAGAAAACATTACTTCAGCAGCACTGGCTGTATCCATAGCAATATTGTTTTCTGTTTTATAGTGCTCAAGCGTTAGTTGTATCGCCTTAATAACCTTATACGCACAGTGGGTAATCGCGGTGTGAATCTGATCATCAATTGTCGACAACTCTAGTGCGATATTACCCAAAAGACAGCCTTCGACTTTTCCAGATTCCGACATGCTGGAGGCTGCAATTTCTCTTGGAATTTCTTTTAATTTCTCAATTTTTTCTATGGCACTAATATCTTGACCAGAAATTTCCGTCATTTGACCGGCTAATATATCTGCGTGTAACTCTAAGCAGGCAATTAATAAAGCAGCTTTAGACGGAAAGAAATGATAGAAGGTACCTTTATTTATAGAGGCTTCATCACAGATTAAACTGGTGCTTGTGCTGTTATAACTTTTACTAAGAAATAAACGATACGCAGTGTTTATGAGATGAGTTTTACTGTTAGTTTTAGTGCTATTCATAGTAATCTTATCAATACTTATACATCTAATTGGTTTACATCAAACATTATTTAATGATCTTTTCATGCCGTTTGATGAAGGTTCTGTTTAATGAAGCTTTCTCATTAGGTTGTTGTTATCCAAACGCCTTTGGTGTTTCTTAAAGTTTATTTTCGGCTAGTAAAAATGGATAGCTAATTAATCTTTTGCAATTAATACATTTAAAAATCAGTTTCAGTATTTCGATAATTACCGGTAACAAATGGCGAGCTTGAAAATATAAAGGTGTTGGCGTTTTCGCATTGATGCATGACCGCGAAGTTTACCAGTGTGGGGAATACTGTTTTTGATTTTGGCAGGTTCTTCAAGTCCTTTTGCATTTGCAATTACACCATTTTTAATTGAGATTAAATAGAGCAACAATTTTTCGTGATTCGCGCGGTTATTAAGAGCTAAATAAAACTTTACTAACAATAAAATGCGAAGAGACGGTTATAACAGTATTTGATTCTTGAAGTGCTATATAACTGACTTGTTGGTACAGAAATAACGCTTTGTATAAACAAAAACCTCTCCGTCTGGAATTGTAGCGACTATTCATATTGATAGAAAGCGGTAATCACAAAATATCATTCGCAAAGTTAGATTAGCGTTAGCAAAAAGCTCTCTTTTTTAGACAATTAGATTATTTTTCGAGTGTAATTAATAAAAATCTATCTGCTGTTTGTTTCAATTAATTATTAGTTTAGTCAGATTTAGGGTTTTTATTTTTATAGTTAACCGGTCGGTTTAATTTTTTTATAACTTGAAATTAAGTCATTGAAAAAAACAGGTATTTCTAAGACTAAAATGTTTATTCAATTATGACGGTGATTTATAAATTTCTCCGTAAAAATTATGAAGAACCGTTGGAATTCTTGAGGCTTAATGAAATAAATAATCATTTAATACGTACGGCTTTAATGGATTTGCGGATGTGCTTAAATGCGCATGAATTTGTTGGAAATTAAATTAACATATCGCTGATTGATACGTTCTTGATTTATTTATCGGTCAGAACTTGAAAAGGCGATTTCCAGTTTCTTTATAGTTGCGGCGCTTATCATTATTGAGCTTGGCGATAAGGCTTTGATGCGGCGGAGACATCCGAATTAATTGCAACTTCTTTAATTCATGGCTTATCGCTGTGTTAATTTCCTACTATTTTTGTCCGGAAATATGAAAGACAAAGTGCCGTGATTTTTGTTGTATTTGAGTTGTCTTTAGACGGAGTCTCTTTTGTATATTAATCGTTTAAGTTGTTTTAAGTCTGTGCAGTATTTTATCAATCTTCGGAGGTTTAATTCGCGGTTCTACACTGATTATGATCGATGTGCATTGCTGTAACTGTGTTGGTTACTGGTCGATTTCTTGTCGGGCTTTAAGTCGGTGATTTTGATAGCGTGAGTCGCAAACTTCGACCGAGTATAGGTGATGGCTTAAGAGTGCGTTGTATTGGTGGCTTGTTGTGTCGATGGTAAGCCAGCTGGGTGAGAACGTTACCTGGAGCGTTATTGCGAGTTTATTGTTGGCTGCTTTGCATCATATTTGATGATTTGAGTAGGTCTATTAAGCAAGCCGAATATCTTTTGTTATTTTATTATAACTTCAATAAGCTGTCGTTATTGAAAGTGACTGCACATCCATGTGCTATTGAAAATTCTATAGGAAACTCTGATTAACCTAGAGTTTCTCGCGACACAAGGATGTGTCGCCAACTTCAAGAACGGTAAGTGATTGAAATTGTGAAGAAATTGGAAATCACATTTTCAATTTCTGCCCTCTGATTAAATCAAGGATGAGTTAATCAGAGGTTCCTATAATTAACCTACATTTTAGATATAACTGTTTTATTGAATAATCTTTATTTTCTCTCCCGGAATGGGTTCGCCTCTAGGATAGTAGCTGTTAATAAGTCTTAAATATTCTTCGCCGTATTTTCCGAGTTTTAATTGATTAGCCAATCTCGCGAAGGTTGTATTTTCGTTAGCAACAACGTATTTAATGGTTTTTGAGTGCTTTAGTTTTGCGGTGTTGGGTGATGTTCTTGCCACTGGTTGAAAGCTGCGAATAGAAGACATAAACAATTGGTCATAGTTAATACCTTCTTTTGCAGAGTTGACCTTGCCTTCAAAAACATAGGCAACGCCGCCTCGGTTTAATACGGCAATGCGTTGTTCGGCCCCGCTCTTATCCGATTTGATGCCGGTATGTCCGAGCATTCCAAACTGATTCAATGGTTCTGATTGTTTTAACAGAGTGACATTAAATTCGCTTCTGAGAAACTCTTCGTAATTGGTATCTGGTTTGAGCCTTGAAAGACCAAGAGTCAGACTTGCCGATTTGTCGGTGGCCTCGCCAATAATTTCGGTTTTTTCATTGTTGATTTCCCAGCTTTCTGGAAACAACATTGTGAAGCCAAGTCGAGAATGTGTGTATCGGTTTTCTTTGTTGGCTTCTTCCTTACTGGCTGCCTGTTCGGCGCGATCGAAATTTTCTCCCCAGATTAGGCCGTCGGTGGCCTCTTCAAACCGTTCTACATAGAGTTCGCCGGATTTTTGATTGTCACCCGTGGCTTTTACTGCCTCTTGTAAACGTTTGTCGTTACGTGGGTGACTTGCAAATACACCGTGGTAAGACGTGGTTTGTTTACCCGCGTCTTTGGCTTGTTGCTTAGTGAATCGTTCGTGATCTTTCAATACGCCAATAACGTCAATCATGGCTTCAGCGGAATAACCGGCATTGCGAATGTATTCGGCGCCAAAACCATCGGCCTCTAGCTCCATATTTCTGCCGTATCCAGCGATGGCGGCATCGCTCCATTGAGCTGCCGCCGAGGCGACGGTTGAGCTGCCTGTCAGTACGCCGGCAAACACGGCTCCGACATTTCGCCCAGCTCTCGCGGCCTCTTGGCGAACGGCGTGTCTTGCGGTCACGTGTGCGATTTCGTGGCCTAATACCGCGGCTAATTGCGCTTCATTTTGTAGATAGGCAATCAAGCCGCGATTAATAAAAATGTAACCGCCGGGCAGGGCAAAGGCGTTGATGTCTGGGCTGTCTACCACGGTGAAATGGTATTCGATTTTGGTGCGATCTCCGGCTGCCGCTACTTTTTGCCCAACTTCGTTGATGTAGGCATTGAGTTTTTCATCTTGGTAGACGGGTAGGGTTTTGAGCATTTCCTCGTAGAGTTCTTTGCCCAAGGAGACTTCCCGTGCCGATGACATGGTAACCGTATCTACTCGGCCGGTTGCAGGATTGATGGCACAGCCTTGTAAAAGGGAAAAGCAGGCGATAGCAGACAGAGACAGTTTTTTAAGCAATTGTTTTTGATTGGGCTTACGCATGTGGGTGCAAAGTCCTATGAGCAGATAGTTTACTAAGAGGTTAATTAATGTATTAAGGCGTTGAGTCTTGGGCGGCAAAAAAGCCTTTTAATTGCTCTCCCATGCCGTTACAGGCACTTTTGCGGACCTGCGCAATAATCGGTATGGGAATGACTACCGCAGGCACGTAGGAGGTTCCTGAGGCGTCGGCAGACAGTTGGCCTTCTCGTCTTCGATTGCGGTAATCCCAAACAATGGCTTCGTAGTCGGATTCTTTGTCCCAGGTGCCAAAACCAAAGCAGCCTGCGGCGCCAACACTGATTGTACAACCAATGGAGCCACTGGAGTCGGTGACCTCGGTTTTACCGTCGATCCAGATAATATAGGTCACGTTAAGACGTTTCATCACTTCTTCTATGGCGGAGTCATCAAGAAAACGCGACAGATCTTTAACCTTTAGTGGCGCGGTTCGAGGCTCAAACCATGGGTACATGGCATCTAAGAATTCATCTTCGGGAACGACGTTTAAGCCATCGGAACCCCTCGACAGAACATTGCCAACGCATTCAATAAGCTTCGGTTCGGTTTCGTACTCACTGGAATGTCTTCTACCCAGAACAACTACAGATTCGTCTTTGTTGATCTTTATTTGCTGTTCATTGGCTCGGTGTTCATCGATGGTAAGTGTTGTGCAACCACTAAAAAACACAATGCTTAAGCTCAGTATTAAATACACAATTTTCATGTGCTTACCTCTTGTGAAGGGTTTTCTATGCAGTGATCGGTAAATAATTACTGCTGTACGATTATTAAATACCGGTTTTTTCTAAGGTGTCTGTTTTGGGTTCGGGCGAATTTGGTGGCAATTCGTTGCTGCGAATGTCTTCTTTGTTTGCCAGCCAAGATTTAACTTCAGGTACACGTGCAAAACCGGTGGTAAGACTGGCGCCTAAATCTCTTAAGGCCACAATAATAGCTTGGTTCATGGCTTCTTCTCGGGATTTTAAGAACGCCGAAGGTGTTTTGCCGTAAGCACTCATGATCCAATCTGCTACCAGTTCCCCGTTGCCGGAATAGACCTGCATGTTGTAGCGAATCCAAACTTCGTAGATTTTGCTGCGCGTCTCTTTGGGAGAAGAGTACTGAAACTCGTTGATCGAAGGCAGTAGAACCAAGTCGTAATCGGGATTATTTTCATCCAACGACGTTAGGCTCTCTGAATGTGTAAACATTTTTTCAAAAACCTGCTCGAATAAATGTTGGTGCGCCTCACCAATGCCAATCTTCCATTTAGAGCGCGATTCTTCAGATTCCGAATAGGTGTATTTAGTAAGTTCATCGGTGTACACCACACCCATAGTGATATCGATGGGTTGTACCACAGGTTTTGGGAAATCACTTTTAACAATCAACGCGCTTTCACACGCTGAGAGTAAAAAAGCTGATGCGAGAAGTAGGGCCTTGGTTAAGGTTCCTCGGAGGTGTCCATTCAGCCATTTCATAAATTGAGCCGTAGTTGAGAATTTATGTTTATTGTCAGAGCTGTTGTCTTTGGGCGACGAAATCCGTTGGTTTAGGTGCTTTGTGTTTTGGCTACCTATAACACATCGCTGGGCAAACTCTTACTCAATTGCGGTGATCGTTTAAGCCTACAAAAGTGCCACCATTTTTACGAGTCAGTTCGCGCATGAGTGCGGCGAATCGAATTCCCGTAGTTTGCTGGTTTTTCGGGCGAGTAAACTGCACAGGGAATCCCACCGCATGAATTCGCACCAGCCGTTCGCCGTCGGCACCTTTGCGGTTGAGTCGATCAACCGTGTCTACTACTTGTTTAATAGAGTTTCCGGTAAATTCGTCACCCAGCACATACAAACTGATTTTCTTGTCGGGATCATAATAAGTACGAATAGCGCGTTCGATACCCTCAACCGGGCTTGAGTTACTGAAAGGATTCCAACTTCTTAGGCGCTGCAAAATGATATCTCGCCTAGCCGGTGTATCAGGAATCCATTTGCCGCGAAAGCTATCAAACATGTAGTCACCCATGTCATTCATCACTTGGATGCCTTTCACATTAGGGTATATGTCTAAGATGTTCACCATTTCGGTCATCATCCGACTCCAGCCGTAGTTGAACATACTGCCAGAGGTGTCAATGATAAAGATAATGTACTCACTATCGACGGGAATTCCACCGACTAAGTTGTTTTTACTCTGATAATTAGAACCCAGCAAACGTTGCATTTCTTCGGTGAGCGACTGCAGAGCTAATTCCAGCTCGCCTTTAATTGTGTTATCGACGTTACTTGATTGGTTTAGAGCCGCGTACTGGCGATTTAAGTTGTCGAGTTGACCACGCAAGATCGCAATGCGTTTGTTTTCGGCGTCGAGCTGTTCGTGCTTGGCATTGAGTTCGCGATTTAATACTTGGGTTTCGCCTCGGATCGAGAAGAGTTTTTCCTGCAAGTCGGCAACAATTCCGTCGAGCTGAATTTCGGTTTCTTCCAGCACCGATGGCTCTACGGTTTTGGTAATCATCAGCAGTAAAACAATGGCGCCAAAGCCACAGCAAACCACATCTAAAAACGACATGCTTGATTCTTCGCTGACTCGGCGTTTACGTTTCATCGACATAAGGTCACCTTTAAGGCCAATCTTTGGATGGAGTTAAAAACGCACCTTGGCTGATTTGCGCCAGTTGCCAAAATACCGCGGGAGCAAATGGATCGCCTTCCATGGGTAATAAGATGGTATTTACGGGAACGCCCGCCGGTAGCAGTGCAATGGCTGAGTCGGCCAGTTTTAAGCGCTCAGGGCCGGTAATGGTGGTTTTACGGCTCGGTTTTGCACCCTGCGTGGGCAGACCATCGGTAATTAAAAAGATGTTATCGGGCCTTGGGTTAAGCAGATTTAACGTGGTAAATACGCGATGCAAGCTGGTGCCGTTTTGAGGAATAGTTTGGCGTAAATTATCGATGGCTCTTTCAAGCTGCGCTTTGTCATCGATATTTAACCACTGAGTTTCTGTGCCCAACAGCGGTGATTGTGCATCGGTATTGAATGTGTAAATTTGGTATTGAGCATTTGGCGGTAATTGCGCCACCAGCCATTCGACGATGGCGAGCCCTCGCAACCATTTGGGCGATTGTTTTTTTATCGAGTCGTCCATGTTACGGCGCCGAATGACGTTAACAATGGATTCATCCAGCATACTGGCCGAGGCATCGAGCATGATTAACACGCGCCTGCCGCCAAGATTTAAACCGGTCAAATATTGTCGATTACCTTCACCGATAAAGCGTCGAGAATTATTGGCGCTTTGATCGGCATCGGCTTCAAGCTGTTGTTTTTCTTTCTCTAAGTCTTGAATTTTTTTCTTCAAAGCATCAACGGCGGAGTCAGTATCTTCGGCGTCTAGGTCTTCAATGGCACCTTGAAGGCGGGTTAGATCCTCGTTAATTCGCGTTGCCAAACCTTGAGCTTGGGCTAAGCGCTGATCAATGTCGGAAATGGTATTGCGAGCTCGAACGAGGTTTTCTTCCCCCTCGCGGATTTCCTCTTCTAAAAGATTAACTTCAGCATTTTGCTGCGGGCTTTGATTTTCGGTTTGGGTATCTACATCGTGTTTGATGATCAAAAAAATCAGCGCAACCGCGCCAAAGCCGCACGACATAATGTCGAGAAACGATAGGCTGAAGGTGGTAAATCTGCGCGAACGAGCCATTAATGATGAACCTTAATGAGTGTGGCGTTGGCTAAGGCGCTGGCGATCTTATCGCCGATTTTTAGGGCGTTAACGGTAGAATTAAAATCAACTTCCCGATCATTCATTGTTAAGCCGTCGTGCAAAATGTTGAGATAGACAACACCGGCCTCGGAGAATAATTCCACAAAGGCATCGAGAGCTTTGTTGTGAGAATCGAGTGGCAATAGCCGAGAATCCAGAAGCAGCCTTTTACCAATGGGATAAGCTTGGGAATTAACGAGCAGATGGCTGGGCGTTAATTCTAATAATGCGGTCGTTTCGGACTGATGGCTCCCAGAATAATTAAGATCGTTAAAAGTCACCGAGCGCGCGGGATTGGCTCTTAATTGGTGAATTAACGCAGTTTCGCCGTGATCGTCTTGCAGTTGTTCGAGATACTCAAAGGCCAAAGGTCTAGTGGTGTTTTCAGATAATAAAATGGCTTCTGGCAAGATTTCATTCATTCCAACTAAAGCCGAGCAACTTGGACTCAACACAATTTGGCTGTGGGTGTCGGCTAGTGGTTTGATTCGATCAATGACGCGACTCAATAAGGGTTTGATGGCGTCACTAAACAAACTGTTGGCGAGTTTAATGGATTGCTCGCCGATTCTGATTTCGTTATTGCCTGCGGCAAGTGATACCTGCCATTCGGCCAATTGGTTATAAACCGATTGCTCCGCTTTGGCATCGTGCAACGGGTTGTAGCGCAGTTGACGAATAAACTCATCGGAAATGGCTCGCGCCCAAGCGTCGTCGATTTGCGCGGTGCCGCAACCGGGTAAAAGCGTTGCTTGTTTTTTTAAGACGGTGCGCTGGTGAATGTCTATGGGTGTTAAAACGGCTTGGTGCAGTAATAACTCTACGTGCACATATTGGCCATTGTAGAGTTGCGTGGTGTGTAACACGGCCGAATCGACAATGCTATCGACTTGAACATTTAAACTCTGGCAAATACCCAAGAGCAGTGCTAATTGGCGCTCGCTGTAAGAACCCGGTGCCGAAATAATCAGGTGGCTTACCGAAAATTCTTCAAACCAGGTTTTTAGTTGGTGATAAACCAGATCGGCGTTGTGTTTAACACGCGCGGTTGCGCTGCGAATTGGGTCGAGGCTGAGTTGATCCCAAAATTGATTGCTGGCACTTAAGGGTTTTAAGCGGTATTGGTTTTTGGCATCTTTACCCGTGGTAATTTCGTGATCATCAAAAATAGCGTAGCCGGGCGCAAAGACTTGCGTGTCTTCGCTCTGTAAGCACAGATTATGATCGTTTAAATCTAATACAAAAATACGTTGTGTATTGGCCACGGGTGTTTCCAGAGCGATAGGGACGATTGATAAATGCTGATTAATTGCGAACCGTTAAAAAGCGTAACAGGTTTGAATCGCAGTAGTTTTCGGTATCAAGCACCAGTCGTTCTTGCATCAACTGAAGTTGGTGGGTAAAAAACATCACGATAATACTGATCACCAAGGCGATAAATGTTGAGTTAAAGGCAACCCCCAAACTTACCGTAACGCCTGCAATGTCACCTTGTACGGCTTTGTGCGCTTGGCCGAGTGCTTCACCAATACCGCGCACGGTACCGATAAATCCAATAGACGGAATTGCCCATGCAATATAGCGAATCATCGCCAATTCGCTGTCGAGACGATCAGACTCTGTTTCGCAGGTTTCTCGCACCGCGTTGGCCGCATCGGTAACGCTTTTGGAGGAGTCAAAGCGTTGCAGCGCTTTTAATAAAGCCCTTGGCAAGAGCATTAATTGCTGAGCCACCGGCAGTGATTGAATAGGGCGAGATAAATCGCGGGCGTCTTCCGGTAAAATGGTTATGCCTTCGCGAAGGTTCAGGATTGATGCCGATAACAGTCGGCGTTCGGCCATAATATCTCGGGCTTTGTAACCCATGATCGCTAAAGCCCAGAGCATTAAAATAAAACAGGCTTCCTGTTCGTAATCTTTTAAAACCACAAAAATAGATCGTTCGCTGGGTGCGTTCTCTCCGGCTTCTTGTAATTCCATTTGATGACGAACTATGGCATCGGCTTGTGGGCGTACCAGTGTTACGTACACGGCGTGAACCAATATCGCCGCGGTAATTAGCGCGAAGAGCTGGTACAAAAATTCTGAAGAGCCATTGCGCTTCATTACATCTCCTTAAATTCGATTAAATATCGGTTGGAAAAGACACGGATAAATCTTCCGATATCTCTTCACTGGGAATAAATTCCGGTGCGGGTTCTGAGTTACTTTGTGCCGTCGAAGATTTGTTGTTTTGTTCTTGAGCTGATTTGTCGTTTTGTTCTTGGTTGGATGATTCAGAATCCGACTCAGTATCGTCGCTTGTTTGTGCAAAACTTAAAGCACTTACCGACAATACGATCGTAAACGCTGCGCAGTTGAGCGCAGTTTTTAACAAGTTCAGACGGAAATTAAAGCCGAAAATAGATTTCATACGTGCTTAATCCAAGAAACGTGCGATACGGAAACCGATGGTATTTTTACGGTCGTTGCCATACTCGCGATACGACAATCTCAAATCGGAAATACCACCACTTGACCAACTGCTACCACGAATTACATGGAAATCACCTTCGGCTGGACCCAATGGATCGACTTCGGTCTCTGAGGAAATTCCGGTTTTAATCAGATAAAAATCGCTGATCCATTCCGAGACGTTACCGTTTATATCAAACAAGCCATTATGGTTTGCCGCAAAACTTTTCACGGGTGAGGTCACTATGTAGCCGTCATCGTAACCCGCTTGAATAACACCTAAAATAGACGCCGCGCTACGATCGGCAATATTCTCGGATTTATCCGGCGGTGGTAGGGCGTCTCCCCAAGAGTAGCGAAGCATGTCGCCATCTTTAAATCGTGCAACCCAAGCCCATTCTGCTTCGGTTGGTAACCGATAACCGTTTGATTGCGAATTGAAGCCTTTAAATTCGTCGTTCTCAAAGTTATAAAACAGCGGCAGATTTTCTTGTTGCGACAGCCAGTTACAGAACTTGGCCGCTTCTACCCAACTCACGTTTACGACCGGTAATTGGTCGTTATCGAGACTGTTTCCAGACACATGGCTGGATGAATGTGTGGCTTGGAATTGTTTAAATTGCGCGTTGGTGGTCTCGGTGGTTGCCATATAAAACGGGCGCGTTAATTGAACCGTGCGCAGGGTTTCGTTAGAGCGGCGACCTTGTTCGCGCCGCGATGCACCCATGGTGAAGGTATCGTTTGGACGGAATAATTTAAGCGTTTGGCCATCGGCTGCGGTAATGGTTTGTTTAACGTTTTCCCACTTGGCCTCTTCTAATGTTTTAAGCTGTACCGAAACATTTTGCGTAAGCTCTGGATGTGGAATAACCGCTGTGGAGTAATCGGCGTAGCCTTCTTTTTTTATCGTGATGCGCGTTTGGCGAGCCGGTAATTTTAACGACTGACTGGCGCGACCACTTAAGCGGCCATCAACGTAAAGCAGTGCATCGGATGGGTTTGCAGAAATACGGACTAAGCCAAGTAGCTCCGGTAGGTTAGCGCTTAAATCGATCTTATCCCCGGATTTAACGCTCACAGACTTGGATACCGATTGATAGCCATCTTTAAAAAACCGTACGCGCATACCGTTTTTAGGTGTGACTGGAGCGGTTATCGGTGTTTGCCCCACATAAAATCCATCGATCGTAACGCTCGCACCTTGCGGCGAGGACGTTAGTTGGATTTGACCATCGATTTTTTCTAAAACTAGGGTTCCTACCTTTTGATCTTCTTGCGCTTTAATGGTAAGCGGGTAGGTTTTGTCTTTGTAACCGCTGAGTTTTAAAACAATATCGCGATCGCCTTGAAGCAGTTCTACACTGGCTGGTGTTTTACCGAGCAGCTCGCCGTCGGCATAGATTTCGGCACCTTCGGGTAAGGAGTTAACGCTGATGTCTGCCCACGCGGGAACCAATGAAACATCAAGACTTTGCTGAATGCGCTTGCCTTCAATGATGACTGTGTCTGAATAGTTTTGAAAACGCGCACTGGTTATGGTGTATCTGTGTTCACCGGCCGAAATGTCCTTGATGATTAGGTTTTCTGTAACCTGGGCTTTTTCGCCATCGATGAACACTTCTATCTCGGTATTTTCGGCCAAATTGATTTTTAGCGAACCCGGCAGCGGTGCTAGGTTAAGCTCAATGGTTTGGTTCTCTTGGCTACTTACGGTGATATCCGACGATAAGGTGAAGTAATCTTGATGAGTGATAACGGCCTGATACTGTCCCGGTAGCAATAAATAGCTGTCGCCCAGTTTTAGGTGAAAACCACCTTCTAGGTTTACTTCAGCATCAATGGGATTGGTATAAATGATTAATGATCGCGCGCTGATCAAATACCAACCAGAGACTAGGACGATTAAAAATAGCGCAGCGATTACGCCGTAGATTGGTTTAAAAACAAATCCTGATTTTGTTTCGACGGCAGCGGTGGGAGTAAACTGTGCTGCTTGAATGCGTTTGATCGACGGTTTGTTATCCATATACAACTTAATGAGGTTTTTAATTTCACGATCTGATTGTTCAGGCCGATTTGGATCGAAATAAGTCTTTAACAGTTTTTCTGCGCGTCACTTTTTCTTAACGTCGCTTTTTCTTAACGTCACTGTTTCGAATGTCTTTTTTTGAATATCGTTATGGACAGTCGTAACACGATACTGATATTTGCTCTTTGAGCTTGTGAGTTCTATCGCGAAGCAAAGGCTCTGGCAAAAGTTACCGCAAAAACCACCTAAAAAGTATCATTAAAGACTCGCTATTTTCTCCTCACATTGAATTCGAATAGAAATTGGGCTTTTATCGGCGGTAACGGTGAATTCTTGGCGCACATCGCGATAACCTGCACGAGAACCCACAACGGTGTAACGGCCCGGTTTAAGCTGTAGAGAGTGCTCTTCAAACACACCGAGTTTACCGACGCGGTACACCGTAACTTCGGTTTGATTGTTGGATTGAATACTCACCGTTACCGGTGTTTGTGCACTGTCGATGGCGTTTTCTAGCTTGGCAATTTGTTGGGAGAGTCTTGGCCCCGGCGCAGAAATGTTTTTTGCGTCGGTCAGCGTTTTTTGGGCCTGAGTTAAAACCTGAGGATCTGCAATTCGTAACGGATCGGCGATGAGCGCATTGAGGTTTTCATCCAACTTAAGCCGGGTAGACGCTTTAATTTTACCGATGCGCGCGTTGACCAAATTAGGGTCGTATTTTAAAGCGTTTTCGTAGGCTGCTAGGGAATCTTCCCAGTTTTCTTGTTCTGCCAGAGTTTCAGCAATGGTTAATTGCTGGCTGAGAGCGGTTTGTAGCAAACGGTTTTCAGCTTGTGTTTTTGCCGCTTGTGCGTCGCTGGCGTTGGGTTTTATGGCCAATGCCGCTTTGAATTCTTCTCTTGCGCCACGAAAATCGCCGTCGTCGAGGGCGTTATAACCCCGAGACATGGTTTCTGCAAACCGTTGATCAACAATGGTTACCGTCAGTGCTTTTATTTTTTCATCGACTAACTTTGATTGCGAATCTAAAGCCTGTGCTTCTTTCAATTTTTTTAGCGCATCTTGCCATTGGCGTTGTTCTTGAAGTTGATCCGAGACTTTTACTAAATCCAACACCTCTTCAAGATTATTGGCCCGCGCTAACGCTTGTTTGGCTTGGGTGCTACTGGGATCGATTTGTGTGGCAAGGGAGAGTTTTTCGACGGATATTTTAGGGTCGTTGTTTTCTAAAGCGGCAATACCTTCGGCTAAGGTTTCTTGAAAGACCGAATCCTTTTTTTCAGACAGTGCGGTAAAGGCCTCTAAGCTTTGTTTATAGAGCGTTTTAGCCTGTTCAAACTCTCGATTGCGATATTGTTCATCGCCGCTAGCTGCGGTTGCCATAGCGTTGGAGAATTCTTCGTTAGCCCAAGAAGTCACCTGTGCTTGTTCGAGCTTACGCTGGTGATCAAGAATCTTTGCCAGAATATCCTGTGCTTCACGGCGCTGCTTGGCGAGCTGTGCTTCACTCCACGGTGATTCGAGATTACCGCCAGCGGCGGCGTTTGCAGCCGCCGATTGCGAGGTGTTGGCCGGTGGCGCGCTGTTGTCACTGGCTACTGGTTTGCTGGGTGTAACCAAACTCGGCAGCCAAAAAATAACCAGAACCAACAAAACAATCAGTAAAATAAATGGCACAATGGCTTTGGGCTCCATCCACCAAGGTGTTGTCGAAACTTGTGCGATGGGTCCCTGAGCCCAAGGTGCAGGCTCAATAGGGGGTGAAGGTTTTTGAGTGACTTCGGTAGGTTGTTCGTTGTCGGTAATGTCGTTTTTGTTCGAATCAGTCATTTTTAATACAGTAATCTCTATCGACGATTATTGAACGCCGCCGGTTTCTAAATCGTAAATATCTCGGAGTATTTCGCGCCATTGCTCATATTGGTTTTCTACCGTTCCCGAGAGCGTTATGGTGCGATCTTCTAAGTCAATGTAATGAGATTCTACTTCGGCGCCCAGTGAGTCGCCCAATTCTCTGAGTGCTTCAAGGTGTAATTTACTGTCCGAGCGGGTGCCAAAACCTTCTTTGATTAGATAACCGCCGCCGACAATGGCGACCGAGCCCGCCGCTCTGGCAGAGGCATCCGAAGATCCAGCAGCGAGTATGCCGCCCACAACCGATGCAACACCGGCCACGGTTTGGCCAATGGCCTGGGCGCGTAAACGTCTAACTTCCGCGGCCTCGGAATAGCTTTGGCTGCGCCATTCTTGATAGGGTTTTTCCATTTCGTTAACGAAGGTGCCGTAATATTCTTGAAGCGTATCGACAAAAAGATAATCGCGTTCACGAATGGTGCGAATGCGCTCAAGCATTGGGTCGGATTCGGCCGGTAAGCGATTGAGTTGATATTCGCCTTTTTTATCGACGTATAAATGATTGTCAAAGGCCTCTGGTGAAAAGTCTTTGGCGAATTTTAGTTCGGTAACAATGCGCAGTTTTCTTAAGTAATCGCTGGCCAGCTGGCGTTTGTATTCTAATAAATCGTTGGCGATTTCGTTATACACGCTGGAGAACGGATCGCGACGAATTCTTGCGGCGGGATCGTAGCTGTATTTGCTGGCTTTTTGTTCGTATTCTTTTTCAAACCATTGATCGCCCACAGAATCGAAGGCGCGAATATTTAAGATCAAACGCTCACCGTCGGAGGAAATAATTTTTCCGGTAACCATCACATCAACCGCGGCATTTTCGTTAGGAACAACACGAACGGCTCCCCAAGCGGCACTGCGTTGCATGGCGTCCATGAGTTTTACAGGGAAAAACTGTGATTCTGCCTTGCGAACTTCTGAGGAGACGGGAATAACTGACTTACTTTCGTCCTCAAGACCCGGATCAAAAATAACGATTCCTACATCCAACAATTCGTTTTCAGGAATATTGCTGGTTTCTACCTCAAGTGGTGTTTGCGCAGTGGATTTGACGACCTTATTGGCACAACCGGTAATTGCAAATGCAGCGGTGACCATCGTCAGAACAATAAAAATGCGCTTTAGGTTAGCAATGGTTTGCGAATATTGAGTTATCGCCATGGTTTAAGCCTGTATTTGTTTTCGCCGATATCTTTTAGGGAGCCTCTGATACGCTTATTCGCGATTCAATCAGGGGGTAGATATCAGAGGGTAGATAAAAGTCACTGTTATTTTTGCTGATTTTTATACTTGCGATATTCGTCCCACAGAGCTTCACGCAACTTGGGGTCGGTTTCTCGCATAGCCGCCTCGCGAATTTGTCTTGCGACAACATCGTCGTCGTTACCGCTTGGAATGTCGGGCGGTGGTGTATTGCTTGCTGAGGTGTGTTCAAAGTCACCTTCGCGGTTGTCGCCGGGGCCGGGTGGTCGATTGCCAACACCTGCCGTGCTGGTGGTAGATTCATAAGCGCTGCCGGGGCCTTCATTTTCACCATTACCACCGGGAGTGCCTGATCCTTCGACCTCATCAAAAAGAGGCCCGTCGAAATCTTCTAAGTCTTCTTCGCTGCCACTGGCGTTGCGTCGATTCGCGATGTATTCGCGTTCTTTTAAGATGTAACCGTCATAGTCGCCAACGGTATCTCTAAAAATGGCTTCTTTTGCGGCGATTTCTTCTTGGGTGCTTCGACCTGTCCCCGTTCCCGAGCCAGCGGTGCCGGGTGCTTGTGCTTCTTCAAAGCTTTCTTGGCCACCACTACCTGCATTGGCATCGTCTGAGAAATCTATGTCGTCGGATTGAGACTGACCGGCACCTGCGGTTTGATTGGCAGGCTGGTTTGCAGCTCCGGGAAGCGATGCTTCTCCACTGGTATTTTCGTTGTCAAAACCACCGTCTGACCCTGTTGCTGCTTGCGCATCCGAGCCGGACTCGGAGCCACCGTAGGTTGTACCCCTGGGTAAGCCTGAACTGGTAGAACCAGACGGTGTGGACGAACTACTGCCTGATGAGGTACTCGATGAGCTTCGAGATGAGGTATCGCTAGTACCGGACGGTGATCCGGGTCGAGAGACGGTTGCATTGCCACCGGAGCTGCTACTAGATGGTGATGAAGAGGAACTAGAGGATGAGCTGGCGCTGGGTTGCGAAGGGTTTTGACCAGACGACTGGGACGAGGTTTGGCCGCCGCAGCCTGCAAGAATGACTGCAGTCAGCACGGAAAGACTCATAAGCTTGATAGGTTTGTTCGCCATTTTTCGTCCTCATAGTGCTTTATTGCTTCTATAAATGTCTTCTATGGTTTAGGAACTTTTGATTAACTTATCGCTGATTTAATCAGAAGACAGAAATTGATAATGCGATTTCCAATTTCTTTACAATTTCAATCACTTACCGTTCTTGAAATTGACGACACATCCTTGTGCCGCTGGAAACTCTGGGTTAAGCAGAGTTTTCAATATATCTTCTAGGCTCGCCATGAAGGATTTTTGTTCTAATGTTGTTTTTTGTGTCAACTCTCGCGGTAAGCCACCAAGTTGCAGCCGTGCAAAGTCAGCAAAAAATGCTAGCAAGTTTAAATTTACTCAACCTTAACGGCGCGTGAAAGTGCCCCGATATTTAGCTTTTGTGAAATCTTGCCGCGTAAGATTCTTAAAACGTTACCTTAAAAGCCTCATACCATCGTTGTTATCAATGATTCTTTGCTACAGAAAGATATCGACAGAATATTGAAAAAAAAGTTTTCATGCTGCGACCTTGGCGCTATTCACCAAGGTTTTAGCACGAATCTAGATGTGTAAAAGTACCTTACGGCGCTTTTAGCTGTTGGGAACTACGAATCGGTGCACGATACCGGTGGTATCAACGGCTTTACCATTCTCGTATTTAGGTCTGAAAATAGCATTGCGTAAATTACGTTTCACATTAATACGCAGACCGATATTGTTTTCCGGCTGGGCGTCTAACACTTCTATATTTCGTGTGTTGCCGTTATCGGTTACGTCGTACTTCACCATAACAAACTCAGACTCGCCGTTGAGCTCGTAGGATTCTGTTTCGATTAAAGGCTGATCGGGTAGGGCCGTTGGGTGCGAAAATACGGATTTTGCGTAGTTGCTAAGCTCTTCGTCATTTTTTTCATCCACCATCGCTAAGGCTTCTTCATACTCTTTTGCAGCAGCTTTGGGTGCATTGAACAACATGTACCAGTCGCCCAATTGAACCTGCGCGATAAACATTTCTTTGGGATCGACATTGTCGTTATGTTTATAAATATCGACAATTTTCAGCATCGCCTTTTTGCCTTGGACATACGAACTCTGAATGTACTGGTCAATGCGTAGCTTCAGTTCAATTTCACGATCGCTGCGGCGGTTGTCTCGGGTCGAGAATTCGGCAGTACTGGTTGGTTGATTAAATTGAGATCGATAGGCTGGATCGTTTTGTTCAAAGCGCAAATTGGCAAAGTAATAGTTGGCCAAAGCGTAACCCCTAAGTGGGTCGACCAATCGTAGGTCGTTTTGGCCAAAATTACTTTGGATAAGAGCTAGCGAGTTATTGTAGAGGTTGTAGGCGTTCAGAAGGTGACCAATTACCGAACTGCGGTTCACTGAGTAGGCGTTTAAGTGCCAGTCGCTCAGTTTCTCAAAGACCGGCAGCATACGTGGATCGTCGTCGGCAAAATTACGTTGATGCAACCACAATAAATGATCATGGCGATTACTGGCCTCGTTCCAATCACCGAGCGCGACATGGCTGCTAATGGTCTGTTCAATTAAAGGCGCTTGGCTAAGGTCGTATAAACCGCCGTTGATTCTTTGCACATGAATGGCGCGATTTAGGGCAATCAAGGCTTCTTCGTGCAGGCCTTGGTCTTGATATCGTGTCGCCAGAGATTGTAGTTGCTCACTGAGCGATGCACCGAATGGCCCTTGTTCGGATTCGATTCGAGCAATCTCATTTTCGATTCGTGGAATAAGCCGTGTTTGTGCCGCAGGGGCAGGCGGCGAAGCGTCATTAGCCAGCGCTAAGGATTGGTCCGTTTGGGCAAAAGCCGGACTGCACAGGGCGACGTAAGTAAGCACACCTAAACCGTGTGAACTGAGCTTTTTAACAATGTTGGTTGGCAAAATTAAATGAAGCATAGTTATTACCCGTGAATCATCCCCTGTGAAATCGTTGTCATGTGTCGCTACCGACGGCGTACAAACTTAACGTATGAGCGAGCGGTTCGTTGCAGTTTTCACAAAATAGGAAACTCTGATTAACCTAGAATTTCCAGCGGCACAAGGATGTGTCGCCAATTTCAAGAACGGTAAGTGATTGAAATTACAAAGAAATTGACAGCTGTCTGGGCAATTTCCGTCCTCTGATCACATCATGAAAAGGTTAATCAGAGGCTCCAATCATTTCATCTTTACTGGCTCGCGCGTTAATCAGAAATTTTTAGCCAATATTGAATCGAGAAAGCTCGACTCGATCACAAGATCGGAGCATGTGTAAAAAGCATCAGCTATCGGTTGCAACCTTAGCATTAAATACGACGAAAAAAGCCGACACACTGTCAACTCAACACGTCATTTATAGTGACGTTTTATTGCAACTTACTTACACCGAGAACCTTGGCAATAGATTATTTGGCACAAATTGTTCCATTTCCTAGGATACAACTATAGGCTTTTTAAATAATACAAAAGTGCTGAATTGTTCAAATATTCACTGAATAATTGAACAATTTACGGTTATTAACGTGGGTCGTGCGTTGACCGTATAGTTTTGAGACCTCAATGCAAGACATTCGGCCAGTTTCTGCCTCTGTCATCAAAATTCAAGTCTTCTATGGTATATTGCGGCACTTTTTCGATGCATACACCGGCCGCATTTGTTGTTGGCAACGGTAACAGTCTTTGTGCATTGATAGGATTGCATTCCTTCACAAGGAAAGTTTGATTTACGAGTATCTGGATACACACATGACCAGCCAAATCACCAAACCTAACAACGATATTGTTGAGGAAGTTGTTCTGCGCTTTAGCTGCAAAGATCAACCCGGTATTGTTGCGGCAGTAGCCAATATGTTTGCGCTTCAAGGATTTAACATCAATGAATCCAATCAATTTGAAGACCCAAATAGCCACAAGTTTTTTATGCGTACCGTGCTGAGTTCTTGCCAAGGCGAAAAATCATTATCGCAAGTGCGACAAGCGTTTGAGCCCTTAGCGCGACGCTTCGAAATGGATTGGCAACTGAACGATTACCGCTATAAGCCTCGTGTTGTGATTGCTGTGTCCCAGTGGGGGCACTGTTTAGAGCACCTATTGAATTCTTGGAAACGAGGTGTGTTACCTATCGATGTGGTCGCTGTGGTGTCTAATCACGAAGTAATGCGACCTCTGTGTGAGTGGTACCAAGTGCCTTACCACTATTTACCGGTCACCAAAGATACCAAATCCGATCAAGAGCAAGCTATCTTGCAATTAATGAACGATACCTATGCCGATTTCTTGGTGTTAGCTCGCTACATGCAAATCTTGTCAGATTCGTTGTGCCAACAGTTGAAAGGCCGAGCCATTAATATTCACCATTCATTTTTACCCGGCTTTAAAGGTGCACGTCCTTACCATCAAGCGTTTAATCGCGGTGTTAAACTCATTGGTGCTACGGCCCATTATGTGACACCCGATCTGGATGAAGGCCCAATTATTGAGCAGGCCGTCGAGCGTGTTAATCACGCTAACTCGGCGGAGGAAATGGTTGAGATCGGTAGAGATGTAGAGCGCGTGGTATTGAATCGGGCGGTAGCTTGGCATGCCCAACACAGGGTTCTGCTCAATGACGACAAAACCGTGGTGTTTCCCCGTTAATGTTAATAAATTTAACGATTGGTACCTCTAATTACTTCGACACGATTTGATCAAGGAACAGACATTGAATACATAACTTTCAATGTCTTCTCAATTTCAAGCACTTACTGTTCTTGAAATTGGCGATACCTGCTCGTGTCGCTCGTGCAGTTTTGGTTAATCAGAGAATTCTATCTTTTCATCCGGTAAGATGAGATCTGCGTAACTGCTCGTTTGAAACTGTGATGAAGCCGTTTTTGTTGTACCGGATGGAGTAAATATGGGCATTGGATTAATTGTTATTGGTGATGAGGTTTTGTCGGGTCGAAGAGTCGACAAGCATCTCCCCAATATTATCGAGCTGCTAAAACCGCGCGGCTTGGTGTTAAGTTGGGTGAAAATACTCTCGGATGACCGAGATCTTCTTTTGCATACCTTTAAAGAAAGTTTTGCCAGTGGTGATTACGTATTTAGCACCGGCGGAATTGGCAGTACACCCGATGATTTAACCCGTGCTGTTGTCGCCGAAGCCTTAAATATTCCTCTTGAGCAACACCCTGTAGGTTTAGAATTGCTTAACGAATTTGCTCGCGAAAACGACAGAGAACTCTTGCCTCATCATTATCAAATGGTCGAATTTCCTGTTGGCTCAGAAGTCATTCCCAATCCGGTCAATAAAATTCCGGGGTTTTCTGTTAATAACCACTTTTTTACGCCCGGATTTCCTAAAATGGCCGAGCCTATGATGGATTGGGTATTAACGCACAAGCTCCATCATCTTGTTGATCAGCATTACTGCGAAAAATCTGTTTTTGCCATCGGCGCCCATGAAAGTGTGGTAACACCCTTAATGGAAACGTTAGTTGCTAACTATCCAACGTTGAAACTATTCAGCCTGCCAATGATGAAAGGCGGTGAGCGGCAAATAGAACTGGGATTTAAAGGCAACAATGAGTTGGTTGAGCAAGCTATGACTGAATTAATTGCGGGCGTAGAGACCTTAGGCTTTTATTGCAAAAACGACTGATCCTTGAGCACACACGTTTTACGGAATCTTCAATTAACTTACGATTTTAATTGAAGGTTCTAATAGGAACCTCTGATTAACTCATCTATGATTTAATCAGAGAGCAGAAATTGACCATGCGATTAACAATTTCTTGCCAATTTCAATCACGTACAGCTCTTGAAATTGGCGACACATCCCTGCGTTGCGAGAAATTCTAGGTTAACCAGCGTTTCCACTACGAAAAAATAACCCTAAATTAAAAGTCTGTTGAACAGCAAAACGCCTCTCAGCTGTCGCCATAATATTTCTCGAATTTTCTTGCCTTGGCTCATAACCAAACTCTACATTATTGGTCTTAGAGAACTTAACTCCTAAATACTTAAGGCCAGTACCGCTAAAATGCTAGATAAACTGATTCAAGACTTTCTGATTATTTGGGCAACCATAGATCCTTTAGGCACCATGGCATTGTTCGCCGCACTTACCGCTCATTTAACACCTGAAAAACGTAAAGCCACGGCGATTAAAGCCATCATTTATGCGGGTAGTGTTTTATTGGGAGCCATTATTGTTGGTCAAATTGTGCTCGGCGCCATGGGCATACGTTTAGTGTCTTTCCAATTGGCCGGCGGCATTATTCTCTTCTTATTTGGCCTACAGATGATTTTTGGATCAGGCTCAGAAAACGCTAATCGCGATAGCGAGCACGACATGGCGGTCTTTCCATTAGCCATTCCTGCCACGGCAACTCCGGGGGCCATATTGGCCGTTATTTTATTAACCGATAACAACGTTTATCCAATTACCGCCCAAATTGGTACTGCCTTAATTATGCTTGCAGTATTGGGTATCACCTTGCTGTTGTTATTGTTCTCATCGCGAATCATCAAAGCCATAGGTTTGGGTGGTGCTAATATTCTAACGCGAATCATGGGCATGGTATTGGCTGCACTGTCTGTAGAGTTAGTAATGAATGCGTTGGGTGTAAAACAATGGATGCCGGGAAGCTAAATTATTTTTAGCGTATGTGTTTGTAATAATATAAGATTTTTAATTGGCAGTTCTTGAACTGCCATATTTTCGATAGTAGAAACATTAATGGAACCTCTGATTAACTCATCCATGATTCAATCAGAGGGCAGAAATTGACCATGCGATTTCCAACGTCTTCACAATTTCAATTACTTACTGTTCTTGAAATTGGTGACACATCCTTGCTTGTGTCGCGAGAAACTCTAGGTTAATCAGAGTTTCCTATTATAACTACCGTACAAAAAGGAATAGATGATGAATTATAAGGGAAGTGTTCTGGCGTTAGGGTTTACGCTGTTAACGGGTTGTGCAACAACAAATCAATTTACCTTTGCAGAGTACGACGATCTACCCGACGAAAAACTTCCCCCAGTTTCTATCTATTTTCAAACACCGTCCGATGAGCTGTCGGAATTCTGTAGTAACTATGACAAGCAATCAGCATGGCACTTTTGCGCGACCAATAACGTGCACTTGCAATACTTTTACGAAGAATTTAAAAACACAAATCTTTTTGAAGATGTTTATTACGCAAAATCTGACGTTGATTTTAATATCTTAATTAGTCTTGCAAATTATTCACAAACCTCCGGTAAATCAATAGGTCAAAATACGCTTTCTGCGGCGACATTATTAATTGCGCCTCTTACCAGTGAAGAAACTTATCGGGTTGATGCTGCTCTAGTTTGGAACGGCGAACTTATTGAACAATACCAGCAAGATATTCCTTTTGTGGCGAACAGCAATCTTTTTACTATGGATCAAAACGATTCCGCCGATATTGCTAAAAGTATCACCTCGCACATTATTAAAGACTTTCAAGAGAAAAATGTTTTCGCACCTGAAAATGTGAATAAAAAATTGAAGGCCAGCAACTATCTGGATGATTTAAAACTGCCAGAGTTTACTGGTGAATATTCACTAAATCAGAAAAAAATCTTTCATAATCCTTTGTTTGGTACTGTAAATCGCTATGTACATGAGCAATTTGAGTTTGATTACGTAGATGTATTCGTCTACCCAGTAAGACATTGGGATTTATCCAATTCCGACAAAGTACTGATTAGAGAAATGGATGTTGTAAAGCATGAGATTAATATTTTTCTAAAAGAACAAGGTGTTGAGCAAGCCAGTTTTAATGAAGTGGAAATTCGTCCTATAAAACGCATTACCGAAAGCGGAGAAACTCTTTTAAATCTGGCGTCGTTGAGTGGTAGTTACACAATTAACGATGGTGGTAACTTTAAAACGGTGATTTATTTGTGTCAGCTAAAAGATAAGTTTGTTAAATACCGTGTGACCTTTGAAGATGATGCGGATTTAAGTAAACAAGTTGAATTTTTTGTAGAAAATCATCTACAGCAAATAGAAGTTCCTAATGAGTCTCTATTTATGGCTAAAATTCGACAAAGTTGGAGGGCGAACTCGCAAGAGTCTTTGAATTGAAAGTATTTTGACAGATTTTCTATCATATTTAATTTTAACAGGTGAGTCGTTATAAATATGAATAAACACAAATAAGGATGAGTAATGGAAATATTTAATAGACTAACGAGTAATATCACCAACTACAAGATTTTCACTATGATGAAAAAGTGAAGGCGGGAACATAATGTAACCAGTGCGGGTGCCGTCATTAGTAGAAACGAAATCAAGATCAAAAATTAGCTCTGAAACGATTTGGGGTAGTACCCAAAGTTTTTTATGAAGAGCACAAACAGTGCCTGGTACCATTCCAAATTTTTTTAATTCCTCTGGGCTCGCCAGTGATGCCTGCCTTAATTCTAGTAAATTTTTAATTTTCCTAAGATCTAACTTTGTGTCTCCGGGCATATGCGCCACAAGAATCGACATTGCTTTCGGTAGGTTTTCCATGCAACCTAGCTCACTGTCGTTTTCAACCAGCAAAACCAAAGATTTTAATTCATTTCTTAACAATATATTTTTAGCGCGAGAGGCTTGGGCACAACTAATAACTTCGTAAGAAAGTTTATATTGATTTATAAATCCTGAATTTAACTGCAATTCAGTTGGCAAATTATAAAAAAAATCTTCTTTCTTTGACATTTACACTTCCGCATTTACATTATAGTCATTAACTCAATCTTCAGATTTAAGCGTCTATGTCTTCCACTTCCGGCATTGTAAGAAATCGACTATAGAGATACTCTGGAGGAAAAATAATATACCCGTCATCTGCCAAATTACGAGTAGCGATTTTACCGCCAACTTCAAAAATTGACCGAGAGATTAATGGTGTCATTGTATTCAAACAATCATCCATGATTGAAACAGGCCCATCTCTCTTCGTAAAAATTTTTACTTCACTTGGGCCTAGAGCGGAAAAAGGAGTAAAAAGAGAGAAATAAGAATGTTTATTCATTTTTTCTAATGATAATTCTTTGTGGGCTAACTTGTAAACGGCAATATATACACCTTTAATACGACATATTAAGATTTCAATTAAATTATTTTTTAGTTGGTCGTTTTGAGTAATCAAATCAGAATCCTTTAAGTATTCACAATCCTCAAATTGTAGGAGATTGATTAATAGAGGTTTTTCTGGATATCCAGTTGAAAAGCCATCATAGAAATCTTCAAAACTTTTTGCACTATTCCAATTTTCTTTAAACAAGCGGTTTTCCCTATCAATTAGATTTTCAGATACTATGAACCATGTGCTTGCTACTTCGGAATCTGCATCCAAGGCAGGATTGGCTACATATGCTCTAGAACCATTTTCATCTTTAAATACAACAATATCTTTGATTTTTGTTGGCTCAAAACAAAATGAAAGATTATTAACTTTAACATCTATTTTGGAATTGCTTTGTTGTTTGATTAATTCATAAAAGTCAGAATTCCATTTGTCTTGAACGATAAATAATCTTTTGATGTTTGAGTTTAATTTTGCGTGCAAAGAGTTTAGATCGGCATAGAACCTTTGTAATTTATTATTATTCCATAATGATGCTGGCATAGTGGCTATCGCGTATATTTCAGTAGAACTTTTAGCGTTCTGAATTTCACTAATTATTGCATCGAAATACTGATCTGAAGTTAAAGGAAACTCTCCACTTAAATTAAATTTCTCAAGCTGGCCTAAAGGCTTTTCAAATAATATAGGTATTACAATTTGCTGGTATACTATAGGCATCGAGAGTATTTTACTCATCGCGTGAATAAAAGAGTGATTTTCTTTCCCTTGCAGATTGGAATCTTTTGACCAATATAGATCTAATGTATCACTAATTAGAAACAACTCTACGTTTTTTTCTATTTCAGAACAGACAAACTTAACATTTTCCCCAGAAACGTCATCAATGTGAACTAAATTTCCATCTTTTAGAATTTTTTTACAATGTTCAAGCTTACTAATATCTTGCGTTATAAGTATAGCTATAGAAAATTTTTTTTGGATCTCCCTCTGTTTAACTAGTACATCTCTAAGAAATTTCACAAAAGAGGAGGGTTCTTCAAGATCTTCAACTATGAAAAAAACTAGAAAATCATCGCTTTTATTTAGGGTATAAAAATTACATAAAGTATTACCTCTATCAAACACAAGTTTTTTTTTATCTACCAATCTAGTAAACTTCGAAGATAATGATGATTCAATAGATTTTACAACAGCTTCACTATTATTTTCGTAGCAAAAAATCAAAGGCATGGTTACTTAATCCTTTATTTTAGTTTAAATTTTTCCATTAATGTTAAATGGTTTTGGCAACAAGTCAGATTTCATCTATAATATTTCTTCAGTAAAAATTAGATGTATGAATTTCAAATTTCATCTTCCCACATAACACTAATTTCGCCACGAATATCTTCTGTCATTAAAGCTCTATAGTTATCAAATGATCCTTCAAGACCCACCAAGTTTCCAAGAAGCCAAGACAGCTTTGTTACCTGAGATTCGTGACTCATGTCGTAAGCAGGAATAACCAAGTTATTTTTTGACAAATATTGACCAGGTTCATTGACTTGCAACGTAGCATTACCATTAGGCGCCTGAGTCGTTACTACCACAGGAACATCTCTATCTTTTAGATATTCCAAAACAGGTACAAATGAAGAGGCTAAATCACCCGCTCCAAAGGCTCGAATAATAAAGCCTTGGATACTATTATTCTTATGTAGAAATTTTAATATTTCTGGGTCCATGCCTGGGAATTCAGTTAATGATACAATACGTGGTTCAAAGCCTTTTTTTATTATTAATTTAGATTTCGATTTTGCCACCGGGTAATTCGGTGTCTCATGATATTTACAGTGATGATCAAGATTAACTTCATTAATATCAATTATCCTACCAATTCTACCTATACTGCTTCTCTGAAAAGTCTTGAAAGCATCGTAATCAAATTCAGTATCTTTTTTCACACGAGTACCGGTAATAATATGACTGCCAAATACACAAATAACTCCTCGAATAATACTTCGCTTGGGTTTTAGTACCGCAACACGAATAGCATTTTCTAAGTTAGATTGAGCATCCGAACCCGGCATACCAAGAGGAACTTGAGAGCCAGTAATAATAATGGGTTTAGCAGGATTGGCTATAGCAAAAGATAATGCCGCCGATGTATAACCTAATGTATTAGTACCGTGGGTAATCACAAATGAATCATAATTATCGTATTCTTTTTGAATAATATCGATTATTTCAACCCAAGTTTCAGGCTTTATATTTGAGCTATCAACTGCTTCTAAATCCTCGGTCTCTATATTTAACTCTATACCTTGCGTTTTTTTTATAAATAAAATGGTGTCCTTTAATAGCTCCGAAAAAGCGTCAGCATTTTTTATTTCGTAGTCTTGTTCTTTTTTAGTGGTTGCAACTTTTCCTGCAATAGTACCACCAGTAGTAATTAATAACATTTTATGATTGACGGACATTTTTTATTGATCCTATATGCTTTTTGTTGAAACAACTCTGAAGCCAATATTATTTTCTTTTTTATCTGAATAATTTAAAGATTTTTTATCCACTCCAAAGGAGTTGGTGAAGTTTGCCCAAGAGCCACCTTTACAAATTTTTTTATTAATAAAATCACGGCTATACTGATCGTGCACATTAGATTGGGCTTCCGAGTCATTAACCCATTCCCATAGATTTCCATAAATATCATATACCCCATCTGATGTTGGCACTTTTAATCCGACCGACTGTGATTGCACCGACGAATTTGATAAAAACCAAGCTTTTTCGCCCAAATTATCTACATAGCTTTCTTGGTGATCACTGTAACCTCTCGCCGCAGATTTCCACTCCTGCTCTGTAGGCAATCTAAAGCCGTCAGCATCCTCATTGAAATCGAATTGATCTGTGCCAACCTCTTGGTAACAGGGATTAAGATTTAGTTTTTCTGATAATTTGTTACAAAATTTAATGGCATCCATCCAAGAAACACTATCCACCGGATTTTGCTGACCTCTAAATTCTGAAGGGTTTTCGCCCATTATTTCTTCGTATAAAGACTGAGTAATTAGTGTTTTAGACATGTAAACATAAGATTGTGGATCAGCGATTTCTGTATCTGAAGTTCGAAAAGGAACTTTAACTAGGGATATCAAATCATTACCTTGGTCACCCTGTTTGAACTTTTTTACAGACACTGAATCATGAATAACGTCGGTATTAACGATACTTTTAACTTCCCCAGAGAGATCTAAATAATTTCTAGCGTCCTGATCTGATTCAAACTCATATTCAGTAACTTGGAGTATTCTCTGCAATTTTGCGGAAACTATATTATTTTTTAACAGTCTATCTATTTCGTCACTACCACTTTTATAGTCATTACTTTCTCCGTTATCACTGTTAGACACTTCTTCATTCCATTTTTTTAAATCCCTATAAGCTTTTGGATAAATGCAAAAAAGGCCATGCAATTTTGGTAGAACAAATGCCAAGAGCGTAACGTTTACCAACTTGCTAAAGCTGAATTTACTTTCTCCAAATCTTATCTCAGAAAGATTTTTTGCAAAGATGATAGAGTTTAAAAATCGTTTGATGGTTCTTGGGTTAGAACCTAACACATCAAGTATTACGCCCGACAAATCGTTCGTCTTTAGATCTTCGGTGTGCTGATTTTCGGTATTTGTATTACGATCTATGTCTCTAAGGTATTTTTCAATAATTTGTTTTTTAACGCTATCCTTATTCGGTGGGGGTAGAAAAAATGAAAACTGAATAATTTTATCCAAATATTTAATAGCACTTTCTTCATCGTCTTCATGAAACCTTTTTCGTGCAGCCTTCTCAATTCGCTCGTTCGCCATCGCAATAACAAAGCAAAATCTAGATAAATCCAACAACACCTTTAAGCCATCCAATAAATCCACAGCTTTAGATGATTCACATCGGTCGAGATCGTCAATAAAAACAACTATTTGAAAATCCAACTTTTTAGTTTCTTCGCGAAGATACTCCAAAAGTCCATAATAAGATGAAGTATCATTATTGATGTAACTACTTACCAATTCATCAGCATTCTGGTCCTCAATTTTCTTTTCACCCTTCTCGGCGGAGAGTTTTATTTTAAATAATTCATATGCCGGAAAATCAACCGCTGCTTTAAAGTTAATTTTTCTGGCAGCGCTTAATAGGTGTTTTTTTATTTCTTTTATGGTGTCTTTGTTTTTAACGTCAGCTCTAACAAGAGCACTAAGTTGATTTGCGAGCACATAAAAAAATGAGGCAATAATGTTATCGTCTTTTGTAAATTGCCATGGATTAAACCATATGGTTTTTATCTTTATGGTTTCCTCAGAAACTTTATTGATATCTTGATCGTCTTCCGATTTTATCTTTGTGTTTGTATCTAAATCCAATTCTTTTTGGACCATTCGCAACATAGAGGTCTTACCTGTACCCCATTCACCGTATATACCTATAGTAAAAGAACCCGATTTTTCACCAGCTACTTCAGAGTTTTCTTTTATAAGTTTTACTAGTGCATTCTTAGTATTTTCGTGACCTATTAAGTCTTTATCTGCGTAGTCGTCGTAGATAAAACTCATAGCCAAAACCCGTAAACATCTTCTAATGTTTCTTGATCTTTGATAATTTCTAAGAAATTTTCTTGTACGCTAAAGCCGATTACCTTTGGTGTTTGGCGGGAATTGTAACGTGACCACATTGCAAAGGTGTAAGCGCCAGAATCTAAAATAACAACGTAATCGCCCGGTGTGACAGTGGGTAGCAGGCGATCGTGAGCAATGATGTCGCCAGCAAAACACAGTGGCCCTGCGATATTGTAGATTGTTTGTGATTGACTATGTTTTTGAGTGCCATCTGGGTTAAGAACAATGATTTCGTGATGCCAGTCATCGGGACGATAACATTCACGCACAAACATATCGGCACCAACGTGTATCATTAAAGTATTTTTGCTGGCTTCAGTTTTTACGTACTCCACTCGACTAATAACAAAGCCTGAAGGTGCATGAATGTGGCGACCGAATTCCGTGATAACGGTTCGGTGCTGTGAAAAAAGCTCTGGTACCGAATTTTTTAGCTTGGTAGCATATTCTGTTAACGTGGGAGTTGGTATTTCGTGATCGTAACTAGCAGGTAGCCCGCCACCAATATCAACCTGTTTGATGCCGAGGCTTGCATCTATTTGTATAAGCTCGGATTCGATGTCGGTGATTAATTCCGATAATAACTTAGCGCCTTTCACTAACATCTCTAAGCTACATCCTTGGGATCCAATGTGAATGTGAATGCCTGTTAACCAAGGGTATTTTTTGTAGGCAGAAATTATTTCTTGTCTACGTTCGTTAATCGGTACGCCAAATTTTGAATAAACGCCAGCTACACTGGTTGCGGCGATTTTACCATCACCGGTTTGTGGGTTAATTCGTAAACCAAAGCTTGCTTTACACTTAGTGTAGTCAGACATAATATTGTCGATTCGAGCGAGTTCTGCCAAAGAATCTGCATTAATATGACTGCCTGCCTCTATCGCATAACGCAAGTCTTCTTCGGTTTTAACGGGAGAGTCATAGACAATTTTTTTGCCTTCTATGCCGGTTTTTAGCGCAATATATAATTCAGGAATAGAAGCAGCTTCTAATCCAAACCCCTGTGCGACAATCTTAGATAGTACTTTTGATAATGGATTTGCTTTGATTGCAATAGTGTGGTGGGTATTTTCAGTAAAAGTAGTTTTTAATTCGTTTAGTTTTTTTTGGGTTAAATCATAGGAATAAAATAGAATAGATGCATCTTTGTTTTTTAAAAAATATTTTTCATTGATAGATTTTCTTACTGCCCAGCTTATAGCGTTTGGATCTAGAGTCATCCTTAGATTCCTTTTGAAAACTTATAATAACTAAGTCCTTGTATTCCTAAAAGACAGGTAAACGGCAGGAATATTTAAAATATTTTTGTTCTGTGATTTTGTTCGAATTAACATATATTTCTTTGAATGATTTATCAACTAAAAATTAATAAATTAATGCAACTTTGTTGTTATAGTGAATTATACCTTTTGCTTCTTTATACCGATCAGTTATGAGAAGAGTTTTTAAATCATGATTTTGATTTTTTCTGTTTTGATTATCGATTTATTCAATAGCTCTTGTTGTTTAGTATTTTCAATAGATGCTGTAATAATTTATTTATATTAGTGTTGAATAAGTTGATGCTATTGTTTAGGTGAAGGTATTTTAAAGTTTTTATCTATCGAATTACATATTAAGTAAATAAGGTGGAGTATAAAATAGAGGTCTATTATTTACAGCTCAAAATACTTACCCTTCAATAGATGATTCTCTGATTTAAAGGTGTTGCGTGTAATTTTGTTTTTGTACAAAATCCGCCACCTTTATTTTCTATGAGACCTATATGAAAGTTGTTTCTTTTAATCTTTTTCGTACCTTAGGTTTAGAATCAAATAAAGAAGTTGATTTAGCTTACGTTAAGCCAGAGGCTTATGAAGCCAATCCAGATCGTTTTTTTTCGCTTTTAAGTTCAGCGGATTGGGTGTTGTTCCCTGAATATTGGCAGCTCAATTCATTACTCTACGGGTGTGAGTGTCAAATTTTTCCAAGTCCTGCGACCTATCGCATCGGTCACGATAAGATCGAGATGAGCCGTGTTGCTCAGTTACTTTTTCCGATAAATACACCTCAAACTTGGATCTGTAAGAATACACCTGAGCAGGCAGATCGTATATGGAATGAGTTATCAACACCGTTTGTGGCTAAATTGCCTAAGGCTTCTCAGGGTGTTGGTGTTTGGTTGATTGAAGACTATGTACAGTGGAAGCAGTATGTGTCTATAGCCGATAGTTTGTACGTTCAGGAACAGCTGCCGATTGAGAAGGATTTGCGTATTGTTCTAGTTGGAGGGGAGGTGGTTGCTTCTTATTGGCGGCACCAATCTGATAGAAGCTTTCACACCAATGTATCTCGTGGTGGTACTGTAGACTATAAAAATATTCCCGACTCAGCCATTGAGTTTGTATTAACATGGGCAAAAACACTGGGAATTAATCATGCAGGTTTTGATATTGCGATGGTTGGTGACAGGCCTTATTTCTTTGAGTTCAATCGACTTTTTGGAACCCAAGGTATTCCTGGCGGTGGTAAAACCATTACCGACGCAATATTTAAATATCTATTAGATAATGGTGAAGATCATCGTCCGCTTTCGCCAAATAGTTCTGGTCGAAAATGGCTAAAAATTGCCAGTTAAAAAAAGCCTCTTTAAAAGAGGCTTTTTTATTACGTTGGATAATTGATTAGAACGCTTTACTAACCCAAACCCAAACTTTATCGGTATCAACCGCTACATCATCAGCACTGTAGAACGCGGCTTTAACTCCGGCTGAATATTTTTTACCGAATTTAAACGCGTATTGTAAATCCAATTCGCTGCCTAAATCAGAAATGGCCGCTGTGTCTTCGTCGGTATCGAATTCATGATAGACAACGGTTGCATTACCTGGGCCCACTTTTGCGCTTAGGCTTAGGTAAGTATCTTCTAGCCCGGTTGCTGGAGTATTTAAGAAAATATCTGCCCAACCGTTGAATTTATGTAAAGTTGCTAACGGCGTAGAAAAACCGTATTGGCCGTCGTCAGAACCTAAAAGCTCGTAACCAATTTTGGCGGTAATGTTGGCAACCTTAACACCGGCTTCTAAGAATAAATAATCAGCATCGAAATCGGTATCGGTTTCTTGGGTGGCAAATTCGGCGTGGTACAAAAATTTGGCCTTCTCATTAATTGCTGCGCTGCCGTCTAAGCTAATACCGTAGGTATCTAGCTCAGTGTCGTTTTCTTCGTTTTCAAGTAGGTAAGAGTAACCAACAACTTTACCGATTGCGGTTTTGAAACTAACGTTACCAATGAAATCTTTTGAATCGATGTCGGCGTCGTCAGCAAAAATGCGATTACGCTTATCTAAATAAGCACCGGTTACGGTAATTTCTTTGGTTGGATTATACGCAACACTTAAGGCATCAAATGTTTGACGATCTTGTCTCCAACCAACATCACCAATAAAGCGTTGTCCGTCTAATACAAATACTTGACGACCTAATTTTGCGGTAAGAGTTTCGGTGCCGTATTGCACAAAGGCTTGGTCTAGCTCGGTAACTTCTGGATCTGCAACTACAGAAAATTCACCGGTATTAAAGCCCGTTTGAGGGACCGAGAAATCATCTTCACCTAACACAACTCGGCTATCTTCAATTTCTGCGGTAGCAGAAAAATGATTGACTTCCGCGGTTTTAAATCCAATACGTGAACGAAGAGTAAGAGCGCTTGCGTCATCTAAGGCGTTATCTTGATCTACGGATTCGTAACGTAAACGAAAGTCACCGTAGAGTTTTGCACCTTCAAGCATTTCAGTTAATACGTCGGCATTGACGCTGAAAGAACTTGTGGTTGCCGCACAAACGGCCAGAGTAATGAGAGATTGTTTAAGATGTTTCATTCGATTGTCTCCTAACGATTCAAGTCCAGAAATGCTTTATAAGGATTGTTCCCTGGCTGTTAAAATCAATTAATATAATATGTATTTAATGCAAGAATTTTTTACCCACTTTTTTAAGTTTTATTATGTGGGTAGGGTGCAACTCCCTTTGCAAGTGACATCTTGTCCAAAAAGTAAAACAATTCCAAAAGGTAAAATAATAAATCTTTAGAATCTCTTATTAACTCATCTTTGATTTAATAAGAGGGTGGAAATTGAAAATGCTCATCGTTCTTGAAATTGGCGACACATCCTCGTGTCGCAGAAACTCTGAGTTAATCAGAGTTTCCTTTATTTAATTTACGCTTATTGATACGGCTCAAGCGGCGACACTTTTTTTGGCGGGTGTCGATGGTGTGTTGCTGTGAGCAACCGCCTCAATCTTTTTTGGTGTTTGCGGAACGTCTTTTTTAGAATGACGTTCGTGTAAGAATTTTAAGACTTCGGCGCGGTAATGGTTGTATGTTGGATCATCTGCCAGTACTAAACGCTCACGTGGACGAGGTAAATCTACTTCTAATATCTCGCCTACAGTTGCCGCAGGACCATTGGTCATCATAACGATACGATCTGATAACAAAACGGCTTCATCAACATCGTGCGTAATCATAATAACGGTGTTGTTTAATTCGTTTTGAATTTCCATCAATGAGTCTTGCATGTGTGCTCGGGTTAGCGCATCCAGTGCACCGAAAGGCTCGTCCATTAATAAAACTTTTGGTTGCATCGCCAAGGCGCGAGCGATACCAATGCGCTGTTTCATACCACCAGAAATTTCGTCCGGGCGTTTATGCATGGCATGGCCCATGTGCACTAATTTTAAATTATGTTCGGTCCACTCATGACGCTCTGCTCTGCTTTTGCCTTTCATGACTTTATCGACGGCAAGACGAACATTTTCGTAGCAGGTTAACCAAGGGAATAGCGAATGGTTTTGGAATACAACCGCTCGATCTGGACCCGGTTCAACCACTTCTTTGCCTTGCAAAATTACGCCGCCTTGGGTCGCTCTGTACAGGCCTGCAACAATATTTAATACGGTAGATTTTCCGCAGCCGGAGTGACCTATTAACGAAATAAATTCGCCTTGTTGAATTTTTAAATGAACATTGTCTAATGCTTTAAACGGACCATTAGGCGTTGGAAATTCGATAGAAACGCCAGAAATGTCTAAGTATGTACCTGTCATGGTGAACCTCTTAATATTTAATGCGTGACGCAGCGTTTATCGAACTTCTTGTGTTTTATCGTGGGACACCGCTTTTTGTAGAGTCAGCATTACTCGATCTAGTAAGAAGCCGATAATCCCGATAACAAATACTGCCACTAAAATTCTACCTAACGAGTTCGAGCTACCATTTTGGAATTCATCCCAAACGAATTTACCAAGGCCTGGGTTTTGCGCCAGCATTTCTGCGGCAATTAACACCATCCAGCCCACACCAAGTGATAGGCGTAAACCTGTAAATATCATGGGTAATGAAGCAGGAACGACTACTTTAAATATTTTGGTTGGCCAACTTAAACGTAGAACTCTGCTTACGTTAATAAGGTCTTTATCGATAGTTGAAACACCAACCGTCGTATTAATGAGTGTTGGCCAAAGTGAACAAAGCGTTACGGTAAAAGCTGAAATCACAAACGATTTTGCGAGAATCGGGTCGTCCGTTGTGTACAGTGCACTTACCACCATGGTGACAATAGGTAGCCATGCAAGAGGTGATACTGGGCGGAAAATTTGAATTAATGGATTTAATCCTGTGTAAATGGTTGAATTTAGACCGCAAATAATACCAACTGGAACTGCAATAATTGAGGCTACCGCAAATCCAACAAAAACGGTGTATAAGCTGGTAAAAATCTGATCGAAAAATGTTGGTGAACCAGTGTACGGACGAATTTCTTTAGGTTCTTCGCCTTTTGCAATTCGTTTTTCATTACGCTCTTCTTGGCGTTCATAAAACGTTGCTTCTTTTTCGCGAGCTTCAACGTGCTCAGCTATTAATGACTGAAATTGTTCCCAGGTTTGGCTGGGTCCTGGAAGGTTACCTAAGCTGGTTTCAATATTTTT
>CALMJT010000192.1 GCA_937864365.1 uncultured Alteromonadales bacterium
ATTTATAAGGTGGATACCCAAACCCAACCAATTCAGGCCGCGGCTATTACCGCCGAAGGCCCCTATCGCTACGCCGATTTATTAATCGATAGCCATAAAAATCGAATTATCTGCATTCGCGAAGACCACAGCCATAAATCCGCAGCCGATCAATCCCATCACATCGAAGAAAAAGCCGAGTTAGTTGCGGTTGATTGTAATACCGGAGAAACCACTGTTCTTGCAACAGGAGATGATTTTTACGCATCGCCAAATTTATCGCTCGATGGTAATCAATTGGTTTGGATCAGCTGGAATCACCCGGCCATGCCGTGGGAAAGCAACTCCGTATTTACCGCGACAATTAATTCAGAAGGTACATTGAACGACATCACTGCCATTGCTGGTATTGCCGCTGGCGAAGCACCGCAATCTCATTTTCAACCGCAATGGAGTGCAACCAATACGGTAATCAGTGTTTGTGATCGCGATAACTGGTGGCATTTTTACGAATACAAACAACAAAACTGGCATCCTTTATTAAAGGCAGAATTAAATTTTGCCGACGCCGAATTTGCCACACCACAATGGGTTTTTGGATTATCCACGTGGGGATTTATCGACGTAGAAACCATCGCTTGCTGTTTTAATATTCGCAACATTTGGCAATTGGCATTAATTAATTATCAAACCGGTGATTGTAACGTTATCGAAAGCGATTGTTCAGATATCGCCAACATAGCAGTCAGCAACAATAAATTTGCGTTTATTGGCAGTAATGCCGCAACACCCAGCGAGCTTGCCGTTATTGATTTAAATTCCGAAAACGAAGACGAAATCAGCTTCGAAATCGTTAAAAGCATACCCACCGATTTACAAGAAGAAATCTTTTCCATTCCAGAAGCCATTGAATTTGGCCCTGAAGGCGAGCAAGCCCACGGTTTTTATTATCCGCCTCACAACACAGAATATTGCGCAGCAGACGGCGAAAAACCACCATTAATTGTTATGGCTCACGGCGGCCCAACCAGCGCTCGCAGCACCGCGTTTAATATTAAAATTCAATATTGGTGTTCACGCGGTTTTGCCGTGGTTGACGTTAATTATCGTGGCAGCAGCGGATATGGCCGTGATTACCGTTTAGCGTTAAATCATAACTGGGGTGTTAAAGATGTTGAAGACGTTTGCCGCGCCGCAAATTACTTAGTCGAAAAAGGTTTGGCCGATGCTAATAAACTGGCTATAAAAGGCGGCAGCGCTGGCGGCTACACCGTACTTGCAGCACTAACTTTTGAATCAACTTTTAAGGCGGGTGCCAGCCATTACGGCATTGGCAATTTAGAAACACTCGCTACCGACACTCATAAATTTGAGTCGCGTTATTTAGATTCGTTAATTGGCAAATACCCAGAAGACCAATCAACTTACGTTTCGCGCTCGCCTATCAATCACGTTGAGCAACTGGATTGTCCGGTAATATTCTTCCAAGGTGGCCAAGACAAGGTTGTACCTCCCAACCAAGCAGAAGCGATGGTAAATGCACTGAACGCAAAAGAAATTCCGGTTGCTTATGTGCTTTTCCCAGAAGAAGGCCACGGATTTAGACAAGCCAACAACATGATTCGCTCGCTAGAAGGTGAACTGTACTTTTACAGCAAAATATTCGGTTTTGAATTAAGTGAAAAAATAGAAGCGATCGAAATACAGAATTTAAGTATTTAACGATAAGAACCTCTGATTAACTCAGCCATGATTTAATCAGAGGACAGAAATTGAAAATGCAATTTCCAATTTTTCACAACTTCAATCACTTATCGTTCTTGAAATTAGCGACATATCCTAGTGTCGCAAGAAACTCTAGGTTAATCAGAGTTTCCTTATGTTTTTTTAAACATTAAATTAAATAGCAAGCAATACCGGCACTACTGACCCCCAAAGCAAGGCTAGTTTATGAACCACGCTTTCTTATAATTTCCAATAATGTGTAATTAACAACTATTCCAGTACAAGCTCGGGGTCAACGTAAGATCGATCAATGTGATAACCCTGCTGTTCGAGTAACAACTCTTTTTGGTGACGCTGTTCTTGAAGCTCCAACTTCCGTTGTGGCCAAATTTGTGCGGCATTCTTTCGCTCATCATTTCCTAACTGATCCAGAACAAGCTCCTGTCTATTATAAATTTCATATTTAAATAAATAATCTGAAGGTTTATCCAAGTCCAAGCGACTTCTGTCTCGACGAAAACCTATTTTCATAATGACGTCACCCGCGTACATTCGCCAATCGTTGTCGGTTATTTGCATCCAAGTATCTAGGTCTATGTCAGCATCGATGGGTAAGCTGTACAAAACATTAATAGGTACACTTCTACCTGGTTTTTTTAGCAGCGCATAATGCAGAGCTTGACTAGCTGAAAGACGTGGGTCTCCCAGTCGAATAAAAGTTCGCCAACCTTTGGCTTTTAGCATGGTTAAAAACTCTAAAAAGCGCAATCGTGCCTCGTCGTGATAAATATCACTTTGTGCGGCCATACCGCCATTAATATCAAAAATAAAAATACCCTTTTCAGGAAGAGCGCGGTCGTAGGTACCCATAACACCAAGTGTATTGGGAAAGGTAAAACTGTAAGGGCCATTTTCTAGAAATACTTGGCCACGTTGTGTGCTCGACCAGTCAATACTGTAGAAATCCAAACCGGCGGGCTGGCGATCAATACCACGTTTTTGATCCACCCAGTTAACTTCTACAAATTTCTTCGGCGACATATTCAGTTCAATAAAGGCTTTGGCTATAGGCTTTGCAGACACGACTTTTGCTTTTTGGTGAGAAAAAAACACATACAATAATATGATCAAACCCATCAACAGAGTTGCTATTACCCATACAGACTTCATTTAATCATTGCTCTAATTGGCGTTATGTTTTTTTAAACGTTAAATTAAATAGCAAGCAATACCGGCACTACTGACCCCCAAAGCAAGGCTAGTTTATGAACCACGCTTTCTTATAATTTCCAATAATGTGTAATTAACAACTATTCCAGTACAAGCTCGGGGTCAACGTAAGATCGATCAATGTGATAACCCTGCTGTTCGAGTAACAACTCTTTTTGGTGACGCTGTTCTTGAAGCTCCAACTTCCGTTGTGGCCAAATTTGTGCGGCATTCTTTCGCTCATCATTTCCTAACTGATCCAGAACAAGCTCCTGTCTATTATAAATTTCATATTTAAATAAATAATCTGAAGGTTTATCCAAGTCCAAGCGACTTCTGTCTCGACGAAAACCTATTTTCATAATGACGTCACCCGCGTACATTCGCCAATCGTTGTCGGTTATTTGCATCCA
>CALMJT010000193.1 GCA_937864365.1 uncultured Alteromonadales bacterium
CCCTCTGATTAAATCATGGATGAGTTAATCAGAGGTTCCTAAATAAAATCACGTAAATAATTATGAGACGATGTAAATATGTATATGATATTTACAATGGTTTTTAGCGTTTCATTAACCAGAAAGGAAACGATCATGGCAAAACCAAGGATCTTTGTATCGTCGACCTATTATGATCTAAAACATATTAGAAATAGCCTCGAAGCGTTTATAGATGCAATGGGATATGAGTCAGTTTTGTATGAGGAAGGGGATATTCCGTTTCATCACGATTCGCCGTTGGATGTATCATGTTATGAAGAAATTAAGAGCTGCCATATTCTAGTGTTGATAATAGGTGGAAGGTATGGAAGTCCTGCCTCGGAGGCTGATTTGGGAAGTGGTTTAGAATTTTACAACTCAGTTACGAAAAAAGAATATGAAACGGCAAGGAAAAACGATATTCCGATCTATGTTTTTATTGAAAAAAATGTTCATTCGGAATATCACACATTCAAGAAAAATAGAAAGAATGAAAGCATAGAGTACGCCCATGTAGATAATGTCAATATATTTAAACTAATTGATGATATATACACTCAAAATAGAAATAATTTAATAAGAGATTTTGAAAAGTTTGACGATTTGTCCACATGGCTTAAAGATCAGTGGGCCGGGCTTTTCGCAGATCTGCTTTCAGAGAAAAAGCGAGACAAAGATCTTGAGGATTTATCTGTTCAAGTTGCAGGGTTGAAAGATCTGAGCTCGGTTCTTAAGAATTACACTGAATCAATAATGGAAAAACTTCAGCCGAAAAACTTTGAGCAAATTATTACTTCATCCAATAAAGTATTAAAAAGCAGATATATGAAGTTATTCGAAAATCATGAAATGATTAAATATTGTCTTGATAGGTCTCCAAAAGGTATGGGTATAGTTGAACTATATGAAGCATTTGAAAGTTCAAATTCGGTTAAAGAGTTTCTCAAACTAGCAGGTTTTGATGCAGATTTTGTTGAGGAGATGAGTAAATTAGAACGTGCACATCATAACTTTGAAGAGCTCAAGCGGGAAATAGCCTGACTTCAAATTTAGGAACCTCTGATTAACTCATCCATGACTTAAACATAAGTTCCTATAAATCTCTTTAACAAGTCACTCATCAAAATCATTCAAGACAAACCCTGCCAAAAAAATATTTAAGAAAACCCACTCGCAATTTATTTTCGCAGCTTCAATAAATTATCAAGTAGGTTTTTAGCGGTATTTTTGGGAGGGAATTTGGTTAGCTGTTTTGCCGTTCTTGTACGGTTCTAACTACTTCGGGTTCTGGGTCGTTTTTAAGTGGTTCTAATGATTCCAGCGGTGCGCGTTCGGCGGCGGTTAGGCGCACTACCCAGTCTTCGTCTTTTAATAAGAGTTCGAGTTCGTCGCTTTGTGCGCGGCTGGCCACAACTCGGCGTACTTCGGGTTCGGGATCATAAAGCATCATTCCTAGGCTGGCTTCGGGTATGCGTTTGGCAACGAGTTTGCGTACTTGGCGATCGGGATCGCGAATTAAGCGAAATAATCGCCCGGCCGGTAACCGTTGTGCAACGTAGGCTCGCACTAAATAATCGGGATCGTTGGCGAGCAGTTCAAGTTTGTCTAGGGGAATGCGATCAGCGACGGTGATGCGTACTTCGCGGTCGATGTCATCAATCATGCCTTCGAGTTGATCCGGTGGCAGTCGATAGGCAACGGCGCGGCGGACGGCTTCGTCTGGATCTTTAATCATGTTGATGAGTTCGCTTTGCGGTGAGTAGCGAACGGCAATGGCACGTCTTTCCCAAAATTCGTCACGTAAATAACGACTGGCATATTGCGGATTATTGCGAAAAAAGCGGTCGATCTGACGACCGCTTTGAACCAATACACAAGCATCACCCGGCGTGCATCGTCCCATTAATAAGGTTTTTGTTTGAAACGAACAAAAACGACAATCGGCAATGGGAGTTAAGTCGTCAAACGGTGACTCTTGTGAGTCAGTCATCTTCAATTACCTCGGCCAATACAAACCCAGATGCGTTAGTTGGGTCGGTGGTTAATTTAGAACAATGGTCGGATGAATTCACAAAATAAATATTAAAACCTTCGCATTCTTTGGCGGGCTTAAATGCGTCCATGTCATCATCCATACAATAGGTAAAATGATAACCGTTAAATTGTGAACGTAATTTAGAAACTACGTCTTCCGATAATCCATTGGCTTTCACTAAATCAACAACTGTGCTGATATCTTGTTCGGTAATCATCCGGTTGCCTCCTCTCGAAAACGCACACGCTCTTCTGGATTTTGTCCCATGGCTTTTGCTAACCAAGGTGGCGGCGATGTAGCAATAGTTTCTTGCAAACGTTTTAACACATCGGGCGCAACACCGCCTTGCGGCAATTTAATGGGATGTAATCCGGCTCTAACAACTTTTGCCGCCGCAGGGCCACCAATCGAGACGGTGTATAAAACGTTACAGTCGTTAATTAATGCGTCGCGGGCAACGTTTTTATCTTCGTCATCGCTTACTGATTCTGGTTTGCGGATA
>CALMJT010000194.1 GCA_937864365.1 uncultured Alteromonadales bacterium
AATGTGATTTTCAATTTCTTCACAATTTCAATCACTTACAGTTCTTGAAATTGGCGACACATCCTGTGTCTCGAGAAACTCTGGGTTAATCAGAGTTTCCTTTACTATAAATCATCAGTTTTTCAATTTTTGCTTGAGCCTGATGATTTTAACGACATTCGTACTTATCTAGCTCGTTATATTGCTGCGGTTGTTTAGTTTCTCAATATTATGAAATATGTAGTGAGGTATCCACTGGTAGTCTGCTCTGGTTTTTCTTCTCAAGAAAAAATTAGCTGTTTCTGTATTCTCATTGTTTAACAAAATTAAGTAATGACGACGGATTCAACTACATGGACTTATGATTGTGGATGTGTTTTTGCTTGAGGTGGACTTTTTGTTCATGTTTTTATCGTCGGCTATTAGCTTCGCCCACTGTGTTTTTCCTTTCATATTTTGCACTTCAGCTAAAGTTACTCTGGTTTTCTTTTTGTTGGTCATTTTTTGCGCTCCTTCGCAAGTTTTAATTCTTTTAATTCTTCTTTGGTTAATTTTGGAGTATCAGGATCTGCAATTATTTGTTCTAAAATTTCTTTATCCGTGGTTTCAATAAATTTCTTTTTATCTGATTTACTCTCCATTTTTTCAATTTCATCCAACGAATACCGTTTAATATTACTCATAGAATGTGCCTCGCATGAAAAGTCATTGTTTCATATGCTCTACGTTCATCTTTTTCTGCCTTTCGAGCAGAAATGATTCGTATAACCTCATTGCCATCTTCGTATACTCGCTCAGTATACACAACTAACAATATACCTAATTTCGATTTACCTACAGTTTGATACCTGGTTTCACCATAATTATGGCGCCGATCGACCCTTTCTTGACGTATTGGATCTTTCCATATCATGGCAGCATCAATAAAATCAATTCCTCGCTCCCGAAGGGTCTTTTCTCGTTTGTCTTCATCCCACTCGAATTGCATCTTATTTTCGCCTTTTACTTTATTGTACGGACTCTGTTATAAGCAATTGTGCGAACGTTAATTCTTTGCACTAGCCTGCCAATCAGCATAAAATCAGACATTGTAACGGATGTGTAGATGATAGCTTGGTTATGCATGACAGGATTCTAAAAAAGCCATTCTAAAATTATTACTTGGTTATCTCGTCTTATAATTATTTTTGTTATCGAAGTTAGCATAAATCATCACTTTTTTAATTTTTGCTCCGGGTTGATAATTTCGACGACATTTGTGCTTCTCTAGCTTGTTTTATTTCTGTAATTGTTTAGCTTCTCAATATTATGAATTATACAGCGCGGTTTCCACTGGTAATCTAATCTGGTTTTCCTTCACAAGTTAAAAAAACGAGTTGTTTTTGGGGTTTCTTTTTTTAATTAAATGACCGGTTTAATCATTAGCTTTCGATGGTTTTAAATATCAGAATCTCTGATTGAATCCGGTGAGATATGAGGGTTTTCCGAAAGTCGGCATATTTCCATTTGATCAAAAAATATCCGACTTTTTGTCTCAAAAGTGGCGGAAATTGAGACAATAGGTTTGTTTTGTGGTATTTTTATCTCAAATATAGTGGAAATTGAGATATGAGAATCAAAGAACCTCCTGTTGAAGAGCGTAATCCTCTCGCGGTGATAGCCAATAAGTATCCAGAGAAGCTTGAGCAGTATCTAGAATTTTTAACCCCTATTGATAAAAGGGGGAGTTATTTACCTTATGACGAGTTAAGGCATAGGATTGATGGCAATCTCGACCACAAATTGGTTTGGTCTTTAGTTAAGTTAGCTAGAAATCGACAAAAAACTAAAATCATTGAATTTGGGGAGCCAAAAAATTCGTGCCATTATCTTTTGACACCGCTTATACAAAAAGCAATCTCTGAAGTTGATAGGAATACTACCAGCGCGTCGTTAGAGTGGATCAGTAGCAAGATTGGGGAAAAACACCAAGTAGGATATTTGCTGAATGATCTAATTGAAGATGAATCGATTAGTAGTAGTCAACTTGAAGGAGCTGCCACCACAACTAGAGTTGCAAAAGAATTATTAAAACGCAATAAATCACCAAGATCAAAAGATGAAAAAATGATTGTTGGTAACTACAAATTAATGATCTTTGCATGGGAAAAGCGCAACTCTCCTTTAAGTTTAGATCTGCTGCAAGAAATACATAAAGTAGGTGTCGAGGGTATCGATGACGATGTTTACTCTCCGGGGAATTTTAGAAAATCTGATAATGTGCATGTTGTAAATTCTGATGGTGAAATTGTGCATACGCCCCCGCCATACAACACCTTAAAAAATAGATTAGAAGAATTTGTTCACTGGGTTAATGAAGATCACGAAGAAAGTGAAGATAGCTCGTATATTCACCCGTTGATAAAGGCAATAACCATTCATTTTGGCATTGGTTACGAACACCCCTTTCAAGACGGTAACGGCAGGGTTGCAAGAGCTTTGTTTTATTGGTACATGTTTAAAAAAGATTTTGCCTCTTTTAGATACATAGCGATTAGCGCGTTGTTAAAAAATGCGCACGTGAAATATGCTAAGAGTTATCTTTATACAGAATCAGATCAAATGGACTTGACCTATTTTATTGAATACCAAAGTGACATCATTATTAGAGCGATTAAAAAATTTAAAGATGCCTATAAAAATGCAGCCGTTGAAATAGATCGATTCAACGAATGGTTGTTTAAATCGGGTTTATATAAACAATTAAATGACAAGCAGAAAATAGTATTTCAAGTTGCTAAATCTAGAACCGGTAAAGAGTTTTCCATTAGAGAAGTTGAGCAGAACTTAGGTTGCTCTTACAACACCGCATCATCTGTGCTTAATGGATTGGTTGATTTAAAACTCTTTTCGAAAAGTAAAAATGGTAGAGAATGGGTTTATACAATGAATAACAAAAATCAAATCATCGAAAATTGGTCAACCTAGCGCTTAGTTTTACGGTTTGAAGTAATACTGAGAGATCTACCCCATTTAACGGACGTAGAAACCTCGGTTAAAATCACTCAAAGAGGTATTCTATGTCTAGGCGATGCTGGTTCTACTGGCCTACGGTTCTAGATGATTCTGATTCGAGAAGGCTCTGATTAACACTTTTTTTTGGGGGATTAGGGTTAATCTCAATTTTCTCTCTATTTTGAATTTTAATTCACGTTTTATAGTCATGTATATTTGTGTGCAGGCGAGCATATTTAATTTACAGCGGTTTAATTTATCGTACTATTCTTGTTTTAGTTGAGTTTTCCACGTGTTTAATCGTTAATATTTTCGGTATACAACAAACACTATTAATGTGATGAACGATAATTCTATTACACAAACCTGTGAAAACTGCGAATCGCCACTGCAAGGGCGTTATTGTCATAAGTGTGGGCAGGATTCTGCGTACCGATTTCGCTATTTGGGCGATATTGTTATGGCGTTTCTCGCCAGTATTTTCAGTTACGACTCCAGGGTGAATCAAACTTTGGTTCCTTTAATGCTCAAGCCCGGAAAAATCGTTAAGGACTATCTGGCAGGACACAGGGTTAAATACATATCGCCATTTCGGCTGTATTTGTTTTGTAATTTAATTTTCTTTTTGTTGGCGACGTTATTTTTTAATTACAATAACGATGAAGATGGCTTTATTGAGATAGAAGAAATTCCTAAAGAAGTGATCACGCCTGAGGAAAACACATCGACTTTATTAGAAGGTCAATCTAGTTCTAAAAAAATAATAAGTGCCGGTGATAAAGAGCTTGCCCAATATATAACAGAAGAAAACAAAACCGAACTGCAAAAACTAAAGGAATTAGACAATTCTTTTAGCATTAATTTTAATGGCGATGGTTCAAGTGCCGGTGGTTCTAATACTGGTGGTTCAAGTGCTAATGGTTTAGATGCCAATCAAACTTCTACGGCGAGTAACTTTGAACAAACGATTATGCACTACTCGGCACTTTTAGCCGGAATCAGCGACGAGCAATTGGAGCAAAAATTTAAAGATCAAAGTCAGTGGAATGGTGAAGCTATTTTCTCGTATTTTTTCAGCTTATTACCAAAGGTAATGCTGATCTGCTTGCCGATTTTTGCGTTGATTTTAAAGGTTTTTTATATTCGACAAAAAAAGATGTACGTAGAGCATTTAATATTTATGGCTTATGTTCAGAGTTTTGTGTTTATTTTGCTAACATTTTATATGTTGTTTACCGAAGTTAGTAATTTAAACGCAACTAATCAACTCATAACCGTATTTAATTTTGTGATTGATAAAATATTGTTGGTTTTAACTTGTTGGATGTTTGTCTACATTTATCTTTCATTTAAGAACGTTTACGAGCAGGGATGGTTTATAACAACGGTTAAATTCTCAATGATAAGTGCGTTATTCTTTATGATATTTGTGCTTTCTTTGGCGTTATCTATGTGGTGGGCGTTTGTTGTAACTTAATCGGAGGTTACTTAAGTATTTAGCTATTTACAATTTATAGCCTCAGATCAACTCAAAAGTGCGTTAATCTGAGGCGCGTAAAAAATTAACGCTCGTATAAGGCTTCGATAGAAGCGGAGCCAAGGCTATTGCCGTTAATCATATAACCGGCTAATGCGGCACTGGCGTCTTCAGGAATTTCAAGTTTCTCAACTTTTAACGCGTGAATGGTAAAGGTGTAGTGGTGCACACCGTGACCGGGAGGTGGGCATAAACCGCCAAAACCTTTATAGCCATAATCGTTACGCGTTTGCGCGCTACCTTCTGGTAACTTGCCGTTTTCTGCCGCGCCTGCGTTGGTTGCTAGAGAGGTAGTATCAGCAGGAATATTAATGACTTGCCAGTGCCACCAGCCGCTGCCGGTAGGTGCATCGCGATCATGAACGGTTAACGCGAAGCTCTTGGTGCCTTCAGGCGCGCCAGACCAAGATAGCTGTGGTGAAGCATTGCCACCTTCACAACCAAAGCCCTGGAACTCTTGTGCTTTGGACATCATTTCGCCTTCTTTGATGTCTTTACTGGTTAAGGTGAACTCACCGGCTAGAGCAACATTGGCGGTCATTGCGATAATTGCAGACAAAGCTAACTTCTTGTACATATCACGTCTCTCGATGTTTACGGTAGTCGTTAAAGTCTATCACTATCGGTTTCTAATGTGCTGCTACTTAATCGCGAGCTTATGAACGCACACCCTAAAATTGTGTTAAAAAAATCACAAAACTGACGCTTAATACCACTAAAACATATCAATCAATTGCTAGTTATGACAGCTGTTAGCGCTGGATTCTAAACAGAGTGTTTATAAAGATGTGTAAGCATGGTGCCGTTTACAAACTGTTTAACCATGAATTAGCTAAAAGAGATTACTGGCAGAGAGAATTATAAGAGTGGGAAATAGCGGATAAGTCAGACATCTCATTTTCTATGTCTGCCCGCTGATTAAACCATGGTTCAGTTAATCGGCGTTTCCTAAGGTATAAACAGCGGAATCGTACGCAATTGAATTTGATTCACTCAGCTATGAGTTTTGTGGTAACTGTGTCATGCGATAAAACCCATAAAATTACATGAACACTGTGGTTAATAAGCGGTAGGTTAGAGTGGCGTAAAACAAGATTATGATTTTGTAAAATATATATCTTTTAGCATTTTTCAGCTTTTGAGATCACATAAAGTCTTTGGTAATTACTTTTTTATGAGATATATATGGTGAGGAGAATGCCTAAAAGCGATGTTTGTATTTTCAAAAGGCCTTTATTTGCAGAGTGAAAACTATTTTTTACAAACTAACCACAACAAAGGCCAATCAATATTACTTAATTTGCGGGCTTACAGAAATTGCCACTTCACTGAAATTTTCTACCAAATCGTCAACGCGCATACGCAACTGCTTAACACGTTTTAAATCTGTTAAAACCTCGTCAAAGGTATAATCTTCATCGCATTCGTCTTCATCAATTTTTTCTAGATCACTCGAATAAGCGTGCAGAGCAGATTGAATATAGGTTAAATCTTCGTAGCTAAATGACATTGTGTGCCCTTTAATGATTGTTCTTACGTTGTTTGGAGCTTACCAGAAGCAATCACTAAAAAAAACCGCGTTTGTATCTTGCGGAATTTTTACCTCAAACACCCATAAAAAAACAGAGCTTAAAAAGCTCTGTTTATAATAATAGCGAGAATTAAATACTATTAACTCGCCCTAAACCCAGACCTTAGTCCGCCCCAGTGTTTACCTTTTACGTAAATTGGAATACTAAAGTCGTGCATTACTTCACCGGTATCGCGTTTGTAAGTTTGCACCAAGAAGGGTTTGGTGTTTGAGCCGCACCGTTTTCCTGTGCGGTCGGTAAAGATACGTTTGGTGCGATTGTTGGCAAGGTCGGTGTCGTAGTCTCCGGTCAGTGGTTTGGAGAATTTTTTGTTATGGGTAGGGAAGTAACCGTTGTTATCGACCGCGCCACAGTAAATTACGAAGGGTAATCTTTCTAAAATAGGTTCTTGAATGGCAGGTAATACTTGGTCGGTAAATTTATCGAATCGAGTGGTGTATTTTTCAGGGTTAGTATTTGGAATTTTTTCGTATTTACGATCAAAAAGATCGCTCATGCTGATGGTGCCTTTATCAATGGCTTGCTCGAATACTTCTTGTATTTTTAACACCGCGGCAGACATGTTGTTATAAAGATCCTTCCATTCTCCAGTAAAACCCGCAGAGCCTTGCAGTTCGTAGATCACTTCTGATTTATCGGCCAGTTGTAAAGACTGGTTGGCCATCATGTCAATATCGGTTGCGGTGTGTTCTAAACCTTGAGAAAGTATTGCGATGGAGTTGATGATTTTGTTTTGATAATCGCGACTTTCGCGGGATTGTTCGCCAGTAACTGCAATGCGTGAATCCACGTCTTCTGCGTAAGACAAAATATCTTGCAGTTGACGATCGACCATTTGAATGGTTTCAACGCCGGCCTCAACGCTGGTTACGACCGACTGCATGGCATCGCTGGTAAGTTTGGTGTCTTTGTTAATCTCCATGGCCATATCGCGAATTTGATTGGTAGAATCTGCGGTGCGATTGGCGAGGTTGCGAACTTCTTCGGCCACCACGGCAAATCCACGACCCATATCACCGGCGCGGGCGGCTTCAATGGCGGCGTTAAGTGCTAATAAATTGGTCTGATCGGCAATTTCACTAATAACTTTGGCGATATTCGAAATCTCGGAGGCGCGGTTTTCGAGTTGATTAATCAGATCAGCGGTTTTGCGAACCTGTGATCCGGTATCGGTCATTTGCTGATTGGCGTTGCGAATGGATTCTCGACCGGTTTGGCAGGCTGAATGTGTTAATTGTGATGTCTCTTCGAGCGCATTTAAACTTTGTGTTGAATCTTCAACGATGCGAGTAACTTCTTGAGAATTACGGTTAATTTCTCGTGTTTGTTCCACCTGCGCGTCAATGCGCGCTTTCAATACATCGGATGCATGTGAAACTTCAGCCGCGGCAATGGCGATGATATTACAGCTGTTGGAAATTCCGATGGCGCGCTGGCTGCTAGCGCTGGCATTTTTGCTGATGCTGTATTCGAGATGGCTAATATCCGATAAATCGAGAGCCATATTTAGCTGGTCGTTTAACGTTTGTAGAGCGGTTTCTAGGGGTTCTATTTTCTTTTGAAAACAAAAAACCACAAAGGCAGGCGCAACCAGAGTAGCAACGATAAAACCCCATAAACCTAAAAACCAAAAACTTCCTGCGGATACAAGACCACTGACTAGGGTGGCCGCGGCGGCAATTTTGAGCTTTGAATTTCGCATTAAGGCGCTCTTTATTTTTTAATGGATACGAGACGGTTTATACAATATTGCAATTAGGTTTCTAATTAACAGCATTAATCTTAATTAACTTTCGAAATTAACTACATTCAAGGTAGGTCAGTCGCCGGTTAATGTGAGATTGGTTCGAAACAGTTATATTTTTAGCAGTCGAATGCTGTTTTTTCCATAATCTAACCATAACTAATACAGCGGCAGACCGATCGGAAAGTTGAGTATCTTGTAATTTTTATGTAGCGATATGTACTACTGTGTTAATCATTTGATGAAATTGGGTTATTAATGTCACCGTAATAATTTTTAATAAACGAATACTTATATTAGCCTTGCTAATATCGCCTCGCTAGTATTAGTAAATATAAAAGTATAATGTGGACGCAAGTGCATTCCGTAAAAATGCGTGGAATCAACTTCGGTTTTGTCGTCTTGCAGATGGTAGGTATATTGCCAATAAGATTTTTTTAAAGAATCGTCAATATAAAGTAGTTTTTTTGCAGAATTTTTAAAAGAGTTTTTAGGAAGAGACTTCAAGAAAGTTTTTAAGAGCGTTTTTACGAGAGTCTTTTGAAATATCATTTTTTAAATGATTGTTTTCAAGAAAGTAAGAATTTCTCGGGTTGGATCTCAATGTAATATTCTTAGCTGAATTAATTTTTGATTGAATATAACAGTGTCATGTTTGGTTTTCTTCTAGGGTGAAAATTTTATTATCAACCTAGAAGAATCGATGTATTCGCGATACGTGAATATTCAGCCTACATCGATGATTAAAATCATAATTAAAATTTTAGGCTACCAAATAATACAACTGGATTCTTTGCCCATAATTTTACTGTGTAAAACTTCTTTTGCCGATGACTGAGCAACACCATAACAGACGTGTAGAGGAATAAGGTGCTCTGGTCTTGGATGGCAAAATTGTGCTCCCGGAGCAAGTTGCCACTGAACTAGAATATTTTCTCGTTCGTTTTCGGATAATTCACGAGTGCAGCAGGTTTTGTTAAGCCAAGATTCAAACTCGCGATTGAGTCGAGCCATTTCCGCCGTTGATGGTGAGAAAAACGCCCGTAAATTATGGAACGATAGTCCAGAGCCAATAATTAAACAGTCTTCTACGTTTAATTTCGCTAAGGCCTTGCCAAGTTGAATATGGCTCCTAGCGTCTAAATTTCGATTCAACGAAACTTGTACGCAAGGTATATTCGCCTCTGGATACATTAACTTTAATGGTACGAAAACACCGTGATCAAAACCGCGATAAGGATCAACCGCTGCTGTTAATCCTTCATCCGTTAATGTTTTATGAATAAGGTCGGCAAGATCTGGATTACCCGGTGCTGGGTATTTAATAGCATAAGATTCTCTCGGAAAACCGTAGTAGTCATAGATTAATTCCGGTTGCTTGGCGCCGGTAATAATAAAGCCGGCTTCTTCCCAATGCGCACTAACCACAATAATTGACTTAGGTGTTTTAATTTTTTGAGGAATCTTTTTTAAAGCAGCAATCAACTCAACATGAGTTGGATCGTTAAGTAACGGCATTGGAC